>JAERRP010000629.1 GCA_016735415.1 Desulfobacterales bacterium
ACAAAGAGGGATAAAAAAGGAAGACGCATGGGTTTTCTCCTTGATCGTTTTCATAATCCATTGAAAGAGTGTGTACAGCATCATGCTGGTCAGGGCCGCCGCCGGTACAGTCAAGACCCAGTAGACGGCAATCTGCAGCAAAATTCGAAAATTGACAGCCTCAATGCCCCGGGCCAGGCCGACCCCCAGCACCCCGCCAACGGCGGCGTGGGTCGTGGATACCGGCAAGCCGAGTTTGGAAGCCACCAAAACGGTGGTCGCCGCGGCAAAATCCACTGAAAATCCGCGTGTGTTGGTCAGGGTCGTAATCTTCGTGCCGATGGTGTCCATCACGCGATAGCCGGCCATTCCGATGCCGCAGGCGATGCCGATGCCGCCGAATAACAGTAGCATAATCGGCACCTGGACTTGCGCACCGACATGCCCCGTTTTGACGATAAAATAGATGACCGCCAGCGGCCCGACCGCGTTGGCCACATCATTGGCGCCATGGGCCAGGGCGACATAACAGGATGTGCCGATTTGGATTTTGCGGAAAATGGCTTCGGTGCGGTCCGTTGTATCCACACCTGTAAAACGGCGGATCAGTATTTGACCAATTAAACCGATGCCAACGGCTGTGATTGCGGCCAGCAACAGGGCCGCCGGCGTACTGATGCTATAGGATTTACCGAGCGGCGTCTTGAACACAAAAGATAAGACCACGATAAAAACGGCCAGCCCGATGAACAGGGGCGAAAGCTTCAATGCGCGCACGGCCGCGTTTTCCTGCGATAGAATAAAACGCACGATGGTTTTGAACATCAGCCATGCGATGAACATGCTGAGGACCGGCGAAATAACCCAACTGGCGATGACGGCCCCGAGTTTACCCCAGTTGATGGCTGAAAAACCACCGGCCATGATGCCGAATCCAATCATGGCCCCCACAATCGCATGGGTCGTGGAAACGGGAAGCGACTTCCAGGTGGCAAAACTGACCCACAGGGCGGCCGCCAGAAGCGCCGCCAACGCGCCTATCAGGATCAGGTGCGGATCGGTCAGTATTTCGGTTGAAACAATGCCTTTGCGAATCGTATTGGTGACATGGGCGCCGATAAAGGTGGCCCCTAAACAGTTAAGGATGCCGGCAATGAAGACGGCCTGGCGAATCGTAATGGCCTTGGCTCCCACCGCCGAGGCCATCGAATTGGCCACATCTCAAATCAATTACCAGATATCAGCGGATTGGCGGGTAAGGACGTCTTCGGGCAGCGCATCGATAAAGCGCGAGGGACGACTCAGGACCATACCGGAGATTCGGTCGTAGACCTGGCCGGGGCACAGAAAAAAGAGATTTTTACGTGCCCGGGTGGCGGCGACATACATCAACCGCAGTTCTTCGTCGAGCTGATCGGGGCTTTCGCTCGACATCCAGGAGGGAAACCGTCCGTCCATGGCCCAGATGATGAAAACCGTATGCCATTCGAGGCCTTTGGCCGAGTGGACGGTCGAAAGCACCAGGCGATCTTCCGGAGCGTTGTCGGTACGGAAGGTGTTCTCGACGGCCACACTGGGCGGTTCCAGGGTCATGTCGCTCAGAAAGGGCTCCAGCCGGTCATATTTTTCGATCAGAACCAGTAGTTGTTCGAGATCGCGGAGACGCTTGGGATGGTCGTCATAGCGGTTTTTGAGGATGGGATGATAATAAGCCAGGATACGCTCGCCGATTTCGACCGGGGAGAGGTCAACTTCTCCCACTTCGCGAAGCAGGTCGCGCAGGTGCGGGAGTCCGGGATTGAACCGTTGGGGGGCCTCCATGTCCAGTAAGCCGCCTAACCCCCGGGCCTGGCTGACGATGGTTTCATACAGGCGCTGGGCGGACTTGGGGCCGATTTTATCGATCAGCAGCAGGATTCGAAACCAACTCAGGCGGTCGTACGGGTTGGTAAGAACGCGCATATGTGCCAGTACGTCTTTGATATGGGCGGATTCCATGAATTTAAAGCCGCCGTATTTAACAAAAGAAATGTCTTCACGTACCAGTTCGACTTCCAGGTCAAAGGCATGGAATCCGGCGCGAAAAAGCACGGCGATGTCCTGTAGGGCAACACTGGCGCGGCCGAGCTCACGGATTTTGTCGACCACAAAACGCGATTGGCTGTTTTCGCTGCCGGTATGCACCAATACCGGCGGATTCCCGGTTTTCTGACTGGAAAACAGATTTTTGGGGTATTTCTCCACCGCCTGCTCGATCAATTGATTGGTGAGCGAGAGGATCGGGGCGACACTGCGATAGTTCTCCTCGAGGGTCAGAATCCGGGTTCCCGGAAACAGTTCGGGGAAATCCATGATATTCCGAAAACTGGCGCCCCGGAAGGAATAGATACTCTGCGAATCATCCCCGACGACCATGATACGTTGGTGTCGATCGGCCAGAAGATAGACAATACGTGCCTGGACAACGTTCGTATCCTGATCCTCATCCACCAACAGATGGGAATACTGGCCGGCAATTTTTGTTTTGATATCGGGCTGGTCTTCCAACAGGTGAAGCAGGTTGATCAGCAGATCGTCATAGTCCATAAAGGCCTGTTCGACCTTGGCATCGGCATAGGCCTGCTGCAGCATGTGGATTTCATCGGTGTCGGGGCGAAAGTGAGGATATTCACCATCGATGATATCTTCCAGTGCCAGATTTTTATTGGCGGTCTTGCTGAAGATATCGAGCAATGTTTTCTTGCGCGCAAAGGAACTTCGGCGAGGCCCGCTCAGGTGTGATTTGAGCAGCATTCCGATCAGACTTTCGGCATCCGGGCGATCGATGATCGTAAAGCTGTTGGGATACCCTACCTGGGGTGCAAAGCGTTTGAGGACCGTGTAGGCAAAAGAGTGAAAGGTGCCTCCCGCGATCTGGCGACAGCGGCTGTCCAGAAGCCGTGAAGCGCGTTTGAGCATTTCATCGGCGGCCTTACGGGTGAAGGTCAATAAAAGAATGCTGCCAGGCGCCACTCCTTCTTCCACCAGTCGCGCCGCGCGATAAGTCAATGTGCGTGTTTTGCCGCTGCCCGCACCGGCAATTACCAGAAGGGGGCCGCTGTCGTGGAAAACCGCTTCGTATTGAACAGCGTTGAGTTCGGTGCGAAAACGTTGGCGACACGGTATGGTCATTTGATTTCACCTGCCTGTGTCGGCAGGCCTGTTATTCCCATATGAGATTTTTGGGCCGACAACGGCCTTCGTAGGCTATATTTTACCGTCGGTATAGCCTCGTGAGATACTACGGCCACCTGGCCTGAAGCAACATCTACCCTTTTGCAAGCTGAACTCGCCGTAACGACCTTCTGGCCTTCTTGTATGGTGGTCGGGAGGGGGAACCGAGACGTGTTCTTCCACAGTCATTGTATTTTGTCAACTCGGATAAGGCTTCGCACCAAGGTGTCCGATTGCCTGGGGGCGTTTTCTATCGCGATAGGGGTCCCCACATCTGAAATGATGCTTGGGGTTACGACCTGCAGGCGGGTAGAACGTATCGACTTCCGCTTTCCCCGACGAGTATTTTGGAATATGCGGTATGCTTCAGTCTTCCCGCCCACTATATAGGCCGCTCTCTCGCTACCATGGTTTTCCCCTCGGGCCAAGGCGAAAATGGCAGGAGCAAAGTTTTACCGAAGCCATTGAGAGTGATCACCTCGAAATCTTTTCGTGCGGCCGGCCGGCTGGTTTGGCAACTTGGGAGTCCCGGAGAAAATTAAAAAAACATATAATATCAATGTGATATAGTAATTATTGCCTCGTGGGGATAGTAAATGGCTAAAATTGCAACCGGTCGGGCCTGACGGGAATAACTTGACCTAAAATGCTTTTTTTATTGGTAATAGAGTTGACTTTATAATATCTTTGTATTAACTTCGACGAAGTTCGGCATGGTTAAATAAATAGAAGATAAAGGAGATTCATCAGATGAAGAAATTGCTTAAAACCGTTTCGAAAGAATTAGGCAAACTCAGCAAGCAGGTTGAAAAGAGGGCGGAACAGCCAGCAAAGCTATCCCAAGCCAACCCGGCCGCAAAGAAAAAGGCCGTAAAGAAAGCCGCCGCCAAAAAGGTCAAGAAAGCCGCGCCCAAGAAAGCCGCGCCCAAGAAAGCCGTCGATCGCAAAGCCGCCAAGAAAGCAACGGTGCTGGATTCCGTTTATGACGTTGTCCGCCGTGCACGTAACGGCGCCACGATTGCGCAGCTTAAACAAAAAACCGGTCTTAACCCGCGGCAACTCAGCAACGCGCTTTACAAATTGTCAACACGCGGCAAGATTGCGGCCCAATCAAGAGGCGTTTACGTCAAAAAGTAATTTGCGGTCCTAAGTCACCACGGCGGGTCGTTATTTTTACTGCGGGGCGTTCAACTTTAGATTTTCGGCAAGGCTCAAGCGCCGCGACCCCGGCCCCGGGATGACTGCTCGGGATGACTGTCTTCAAGCTTCAGCCGGTTTCAGGATTTCGCTGAAACCGGCTGAAGCTTTTTTTGTTCGACGGCCGTTGACCGCCGCGCGCCCTAAGGCAATCGCTCTGCGCATCCTATCCGTCGGGCCACCCCTCGCAAATTCCCCGCACACATCATTTCTGTTGCTTTTTGAGAGGGATGCATTATTTTCTCGATTCAAAGCAGTTCCCCGAATGGTCCTGCGAAACCAAACAGAATGGGGTCAACCCTGGCAAAAAACCCGTGTATCGAAGAAATGCGAGGATGTCCATGAAATCCATATCTATAAACACGTTGTGCCTTGCCGTAGTTATTGGCCTTATTGCCGGCATCGTGCTTGTCCCTGCTGCCGCAACTGCATCAACGCATTTCAACCCCCTGTGGCCCCACGAAAAATCCGAACTGGCGGCCAATCCTGAAGTCGTCTACGGGCGTTTGCCCAATGGGTTTCGTTACGCGCTTCTTCACAATCGGAAACCCCGCGACCGGGTAAGCCTGCATCTGGTCGTCAATGCCGGGTCCATCAATGAAAAGGAGAATCAGCGCGGCCTGGCCCATTTCCTTGAGCACATGCTCTTCAATGGTTCGACCCACTTCGCCCCCGGTGAACTGGTCAAATACTTCCAGAAGATCGGCATGCAGTTTGGTGCCGATGCCAATGCCAGCACAGGCTTTTTCAAAACGGTTTATGACATCAACCTTCCCAGAGGCGACCGGCAGAACCTGGAAGAGGCCTTGGTGGTCATCGGTGATTACGCCGAGGGGGCGCTGCTGCTTCAGACCGAAATCGACCGGGAGCGGGGGGTGGTCCTGGCCGAGAAACGAACCCGTGATTCCGCCGATTACCGCACCTATGTCGCCTCAATGCAGTTTGAAATGGCGGGTACTCTTTTTCCGGAGCGCCTGCCGATCGGCCTCGAAGCGGTCATCCGTAACGCCGATCGCAAGGTGATTAAGGATTTTTATGATACCTGGTATCGACCCGACAACATGGTACTCGTCATGGTGGGCGATTTTGATCCGGAGATGGCCGCGGCACTTATCGCCGACCGTTTCAAGGGGATGCGACCGCGACGGGAGCACACGCCGAAGGTTACGATCGGCACCCTCGTGTCGCGTGATGAGCACGTTTTTTATCATCATGAAGCGGAAGTGGGTAACACTACTTTAACGCTTCAGGTCCTGAAGTCGATTGCGCTTCGGCGTGATTCGGCTTCATTTAAAAAGGAACGCATGCAGGATCGCTTGATCAGCCGGATACTTCAAAACCGACTTGAGCGCCTTCTGAATCGCCCCGATCCGCCTTTTACGGAAGCTTCCGCCGGCAGCGGCATTTTTCTGCGTCAAATTGAATACGGCTATATCAGCGCCGATTGTCAGCCCGAGAATTGGAAGCCCGCCCTTGCCCGCATGGAGCAAGTTTTGAGACAGGCGCTGGAATATGGATTAAGTGCGGTCGAAGCCGACCCCGCCCGCCGTGATTTTATGGCCACGCTCGATAAAAATGTCGATCAGGCGGCCACACGGGAAAGCAAAAGCCTGGCGCGGCAGATCATCCATGCGGCATCCTCCGATCGGGTTTTCCAGTCGCCGCAGCAGGAAAAGGTGTTTTATGCGCCGCTTTTCAAAAAGGTAACGCCCAAGGCTCTGAATGACCGTCTTCGGGATATCTGGGCCCAGGGAGACCGGATGATTCTGATGACCGGTAATACTGATTTAGGGGATCTGAAAGCTGATCCGGAATCCATCATCCATGAAGTATATCAGGCCGGCGCGCGCCAACCTGTTAAGGCTCCTGAAATCACCGCGCCGGTCGAATTCCCCTATCTGCCCGTGCCCGGGAAGCATAAAGGCCAGCCGGTCGAGCGCCATTTGATCGAAGATCTGGATATCACCCGGATAACGCTGGGTAATGGAATCCGATTAAACCTCAAACCGACGCGGTTTTCCGACAACGAAATTCTTTTCGCGTTGAGCTTTGGAGGGGGGCGAGCGGTTGAGCCTGTCGATCAGCCCGGTCTGGCCGAATTGAGCCGGGATGTGATCAACGAGAGTGGTCTGGGCGGTTTGGACCGGGAAGCGCTGCAAGTCGCCTTAACCGGCCGAACAACGTCTCTTTTGTCTTAAGATAATCAGACCATGAAATAAATTGTCCATTTGTGGTCACGGTCATGTGATTTGCATGTTTGATAG
>JAERRP010000894.1 GCA_016735415.1 Desulfobacterales bacterium
GCTTGGTATATCAGGTTCTCCTGGGGGGGCGCCCGGGTATCATGCAGGCCGTCAACGAAGGCGCCGGATCAGAACATTCTTTCGGCATCAATATCCGCCTGCCTTTCGAACAGAAGCCCAACCCGGTCGTGGCCGGAAATCCCCGCAGCATCAACTACAAATACTTCTTCAACCGCAAGGTTGCATTTTTAAAGGAAGCGGATGCCGTGGTGCTCTTTCCCGGTGGGTTCGGCACCATGGACGAGGCCATGGAGACCCTCACCCTGGCCCAGACCGGAAAGCACAACCCCCTGCCGGTGGTCATGATCGAGCCGCCCGGCCAGACCTACTGGGAAAGGTGGACCGGGTTTCTGAAAAATCAACTGGCGGGGGATGGCTTTATTAACGGGGAAGATCTTGGTTTGTTTGAGATAACGGATTCGGTCAGCCGGGCCGTTGCGATCATTGAGCAGTTCTACCACCGTTACCACAGCCTGCGGTTTGTGGGCGATATTCTGGTGATACGCATGCGCTCGGAGCTGCCCGCGGGGGCCATCGACGGTATGCAGGCGGCCTTCGGTGATCTTCTCAGCCCCGGCGGGCGATTCAAGCAGATCGCGGCCTTGCCGCCGGAGGCGGATGAGCCCGCAATTGCAAACCTGCCCCGGCTGGCGGTCGACTTCAATCGCACCCGCTTTGCGCGCCTCAAAGTTCTGATCGACTTTATCAACGCGCAATAAGTCGGAATCACTTCCGGGAGGGGCTATTCCGCGATGATCGTCAGCCGCACGCGGCGGTTCTTGGCTTGTACTTCTTCTCCTTCGCCTTCCGCGATCGGTCGTTCGCAGCCGTAACTGACAGCTGTCAATCGGTCCCGCGCGATACCTTTGCGGAGCAGAAAACCTTTTACTTCGCCGGCGCGTCGAAGTCCCAGGGCCATATTGTTTTCGGCCTGGCCGCCCTCGCCGCAATGCCCTTCGATGATGACTTTTACCTGGGGATTTTCCTGGAGCCAGGCCGCTTTCCAGTTTAAATTTTCACGGGCCGGGTCGTCCAGCCCGTATTTATTTTTTTCGAAAAATATATCTTCATACATAAAACGGTTGCGCTCGATTTCGTATTGCCGACGGGCTTCCTGGTCCGCGGCCGATATTTCCTCAAGGGCGACAGCCTCGGTTGGCGGGCTCGGGACGGGCGCCTGTTCTTCCGGTGCGTTCGAAGAAGTTGTGGCGCAGGATACCAGAAGCATACCTGTAAGAAAAAAACTCACAACCAGCTTGATAACGGCATTTTGCATTTGCTCCCCCTTTAGAGGCCAATGGACAATTGCGACAGGTACAGGGCCGGCGGTCGCTTGGCCGCCCAACCGGGCCATCTATTATTACCGCGGCCCTTACATCACCCTTGTTCTTCTTTTTCAATTTCTTTTCTTCATATGCTTAAAATGCATAACAGTCAACCTCAAAGCCCGTAGCGTCGTCCCCGACACAGGCAATGGAACCCCTAGTCCGGAGCGGCCTTGCCGCTTCGGGTGGCACCGCCGATGAGTTTATAGGCCAGCAGGCCACCCACCAGATGGTAGACCTCCGCGGCCCCGTTTTTTTTAAGGCGCCAGGCCGCCAGAGGCGACCGGTGGCCGGACATGCAGATCACCACCACGGGGCGGTTCGGATTCAGCCAGGCTGCGACCATATTCGGCGGCCTTGCCCCGGGGCGATTAACGGCCGCCGGAATATGAAACCATCAATATTCAAGGCGGCGGCGAATATCGAGCAACTGCAGGGCATCGGGACGGGTACGCAGGATGGACTTGAGCTGCCAGGGGAACATCAGTCTCACACCGGCCGCACGGGCCAGAAAATCCAAACCCACAAGGGCGGTCAGCAAAATAATGATAAGAATCTTCAATATTTGACCTTCTTCTCGAATTCCATGGCCTGATCCGCCTTGAAGTGCCCGTTAAAATCACCTATGAAGCACTTTTCGATCAACGCCAGGAGGCCACGTTGCTGTCACACCACCAATCGTCCACCCGCTCCGGCACATTCTGGGGCCTGTCGTCTTTCCAGATGCTGGCCATGTTCCGGCGGGGGGTGTTTTATGCCTATCTTTCCGTTTATCTGCGCTATTATCTGGGTCTCAGCGTTACCGAAACCACGCTGTTTGCAACCCTGCCCATGCTGGCCAATATCGTGGCCCAGAATCTGATCTGGGCCCGCCTTTCCGATCGCTATCAACGCCGTAAAACACTGATCATCACCGGGGAAATCATAGGGGCCATCGGTACCGTTGCGGTCTGGTTCGCGCATACCCTGACGACCGTCCCGCGTGTTACCGGCTATGTTGTCATCGGCGGTCTGACCGCCGTGGAATTTTTCTGGTCCATGTCCAATATCGGTTGGAGCGCCCTGATCTCAGATATTTATCCTCCCGGGGAGCGTGGGGGGGTGCAGGGCCGCCTGACCAGCGTCGGAGGACTGGGCCGCATCGCCGGCATCTGGATCGGCAGTCTGCTCTACGACGGGTACGGGCACTTTTTTCCCGGCTGGGGTTTTCATCATGGAGCCCTCTTCTTCGTGGCCGCAGGGGTCATGCTGATTTCCACCATTCCCATGGTTTTCATGCCCGAAGGCGGCATCCGGACCTCCGAAGACCATTGTCAGTCGCCTTCCAAAGAAGACGCCACCTTAGCCATCCGCTGGTTCGCCCTTTTCCTGACAGCCATGGCAATGATCAATTTCGGCCGCAATTCGGTGGTGGTGCTCCAATCCCAGTACCTCTTCCTGGATTCAGGGTTTGCGGTTTCCAGTCGCACCCTGGGCCATATCTTCAACACCGAATCGGTCGCCATGATTGTGGGCGGCCTGCTCGTGGGGCGCATTCTATCGCACACCGGTAACGGCGCGGGCATTCTGGCGGGTACGGCCATCAGCCTGACCTACCTGCTGATTTTCGCTTCCAGCGACCGTCTGGCGCTGATCTATGGCAGCAGTTTTCTCAAGGGGGTGGCCGAAGCGCTGATTGTGGCCGCCTCCTATGCCTATGCCTCCATCATAATCCCCCCCAGGAAAAGGGCCCGCTGGTTCGGCCTTTTCAACGCCACCTATTTTCTGAGCTGGGGGTTGGCCGGGACCCTGATCGCCGGCCCCCTGGTGGATTTCCTGATCGGCGCCGGCCGCCCCCCTGTATCGGCCTATCGCATCGCCTACCTGGCGGCCTTCAGCCTGACCCTGTCCGGTGCGATTCTGCTGGGTCTCCTGATTTTCCGATGGCAGCCCTTATCGGCGCCTCGAACCGGGTAAAGCGGAAGATCTGACGGTGGGCGGGTGGGATCGTGTCCGCCGAATCAATTCGCGGGGTCATGGGTGACCGGATCGCCGGTGCACCTTGTGGAAAAGCGCCAGCCGATTCCTGATCGTATCGAAATCGCCGGCCACGATTTGCGACACGCAGGCCCGGATGCCCTCCCGTGTACTCCCCGTGGCGGACAGCGCAATCGCGCTGATACCGAATCGTAAAAGTTCCACAACCAGGGCTTCGCCGCTATAGCCGGGATAGGCCGCGGTGAAATAAAACCCGTCGGCCAGTTCGCGATCACCGTCCCGGTCGTAAACCAGATGAAAACCGTTTTCCCTGAACAGGGTCTTGACCGCCACCGCCCGCTGTCCGTAGACACGCACCGGCTCGAGAAAATCGTAACGGCCATTGTTGACGGCATGCAGCAATTCCCGCAGGCCGTACTGGGCGCTATGGGATATACCGGCGCCGATGGCATAGAGTCCGCCGAAGGCCAGGGCTTCGCCGAAGACATCGGACGGATAATAGCGACTCAGATTGGCATGGCGCGACATGGCCAGCGGGTCGGCAACGGCCAGCATGCCGATCCTCTGTCCCGCCAGGCTGAAAGCTTTGGAACTGGATATGATAAGCAGGCAGCGATCCGTATAACGGGCCACGGTGGGCACGAAAGGTGGTTTCCCGGGCTGGCTGTAATCCTGCCGAAAATCCATGCCGAAATAGGCCAGATCCTCCAGGACCACTAGATCGAACCGTCGGCTCATCTGCCCGATGGCCGCCAGTTCCACCTCGCTCAGACAGAGCCAGGCCGGGTTGCTGGGATTCGAATACAGAATTGCGGCAAAATCCCCCTGGCCCAGAATGGATACCAGTTTAGGTTTCAACTTTAGGCCGCGGTGCGCGGCCATGTCGAAGGAGACAAAGGGCAGGCCGAGCGCGCGGGCCTGCTGCTTGTTGACGGGGAAACCGGGATCAATGAAAAGGATTTTCCTTTTTTCGGCATGACGACGGGCCGCCAGAGCCATGCCCAGATAGCATCCCTGCATGGCGCCCAGGGTCGGATAGCAATTCCGGGCAGCGACACGCACATCCGTATAACAACGAATGAAATGGGCTATTTCCTCCTTGAGGGCGGGAATTCCTTCAAACGGCGGGTAGACGGCACCGACCCCGCGTTGCAGGGCTTCGATTTCACCCCGGATCGCGATTTCGGGAGAAGGCAGCCCCGGAACACCCATTTCCATCCGGATGAAGGTCAATCCGGTATTGGCTTCGATCCAGTCCACCAGACGGCGCAGTTCTCGGATACCGGCGCTTCCGACGCGCTCAAGGCCGCAAGCTTCCGTCGCCCGGCGCAGGACATCGCTATCCAGCGGTAGATTCAGCATGCCGTAAACGTAAGAAGATCGTAATTGTCGTCAAGTCGCGCCGTCGCCCGTCTGTCCGGCCCGCTCCAGGTCGATATGAAACAGGGTGGCGCCCACGGGGGCAAAAGAGAGCAGCAGCAGATTGACCAGCGGTACGAGAAACAGCAGCCCGAAGCCCAGGTGAAACAGCAGGTGCCGGCGGAATAATCGAAATCGCATCTTGAAAGGCACCATACGCCGGGCCGGAACCAGATCGGTATAATCCCAGGCCAGAAACAGGACCGCCACCATGGGGGAGAGAATGGTCAGGACGGGACCCAAAGGCGTCAGCCAACCGAGCACCATGATGAGGAGGGCCAGCGTGATGGGCAGTACCGCCCGCGGTATTTCCTGGCGCACCAGAAAGACCAGGTGCATGAAAAAGGGCATCGATGGCGGGGCCACTTCCTTCCCGGTTACCACCTTTTCGGTAATCCGGGACATGGTGTCCATAATGACCACGCCGAACAGGATCTGGGCGATGAAATACCCCACCACCGTCGCCAGTCCCAGCAGGATCAGCGAAATGAACCAGGACACCAGGTACCAGAGCCAAACCACCCAGGCGCTTGCGGGTTTGGTCCATATCAACTGGATGATCTCCTGCTGATAGGCAAAGAAAAGGGCGGCCGCTCCGAAAAAAAACAGCAGCACCACCAAAAATCGAAGCAGACCCAGCATCAGAAGCATAGGGGTGCGAAGGCCCAGTAGAAAGCCTTTCAAATTCAGCGATACTCCTTGGATGAATTCCATGTCGATTCCCTTCGATCGCGGTCTCCCCGCATTCAGCCGGACGGTTTAAGATCCGCCGATTCCGGCGTTCGACAGCCATTTACTGGAACGGATCGTATCCGGGCTTCCTGTAAAGTTTATCCGCATGGGCCTCGATGTCGGGTTTATAGACCCTGGCAGTCCATTCATCCGGGGCGACTTCCTCAATGGCCACCGATACGGATTTTTCGGCACACCCGGCGATGGCAACGACATTCCGGGTGATGGCGTCGGCAAGTTGCTGTTTCTGCGCTTCGGATCTCCCCGGATACAGCTTTATAATGACATGGGGCATTTTGTTTCCCTTCGTGGGCCGGCGCCCTTTACTTTTTTGGTTCTTCTCCAACTTAGTTGGAGAAGAGGGTTCGGGGTTCAGAGGTTCAAGGGTTTGTAATTTTCCAGCCTTCCGCTCGACCCTCTGAATCCTGGAGCCCTATTTTTCAGCATTTCACTTGAACCCTTGAATCCTGGAATCCTATTCTTTAGCCTTTCAGCCACTTCCCAATTTTTGATTTGACCGTCTCGACCAGGGGTTTACGGATCGCAACCCGCAGGTAGAGATCACCGTGGGCGGCCCCGCCGCGGCCCG
>JAERRP010000752.1 GCA_016735415.1 Desulfobacterales bacterium
GTCGGGTGCGCTTCCCGGGCGGCGCCCCGGCGCTTGAAAAGCAGCTTTACGACCGCGTGGTAAGCGATCGTCTGCGCGACAACCTGCGGACGGCCGAAGCCTTTGAGCAGCACGCCGCCGCCGTGCGGAAGAAACTGATCGGTGACGGTCAGCAGTTGATCGCGGCAATTACCCCGGTATTGACCGCCCTGGATGAGGTGCGGGACATTATCTTCGGGCTGGAGCGCCGGGCGGGCGGGCGCGGCGCCGTGTCCGAATTCCTGCTGGAGCGCCGGGAAGACATCCACAAGCTGGTGCCGGAGAATTTCGTGGCCATTTACGACCGGGAGCGCCTGTCACACCTGAAACGCTACCTGCGGGCGGTGGCGATCCGGGCCCAGCGGGCCGTCCAGCAATTCGAGCGCGACCGCCCCAGGGCGGATGAAATCGCCCGTTTCGAAAAGACCCTGCGTGGCTTTCTGGAACAACTGACCCCGCGGACCTCCGATCGCAAACGCGCCGCCCTGGAAGATTTTTTCTGGCTGCTCGAGGAATACAAGGTGTCGCTCTTCGCCCAGGAGCTCAAAACCGCCCGGCCGGTTTCGGCCAAGCGCCTGGAGAAGATGGCCGGCGAGATCCGTCGGATGGTTTAACAGGCCGTTGAAAAACGACTGCGTGGGTTTTGGGGATGTATCATGGACGCATATGCAAATTTTGCTGAATTAGAACAAAATGAAAGAGCGGGGGAAGATTACACGATACTCAGTCGTGAACGCGTTTCGAAGGTCGCAATCATGGCACCCCATGGAGGGGGCATAGAACCTGGAACTGTTGACATCGCCGATGTAGTCGCTGGAAGTGATTATACATTTTATGCCTTCAAAGGGATAAAGAAAACGGGGAATAAGATATTACACATAACCAGCAACAGATATGATGAACCCATTGGATTAATGATATCGAAAAATGCTCTTATCGTAATATCAATTCACGGTTGTCGAGAAAAAAAGGAAATTGTTTTCATCGGAGGTAAAAACCAGAAGCTAAAACAAAAAATAATGGATGCATTTAAGACTCTCGGATTCAGGGCGGTGATAAGTGAGGTGCCGGGGCTTCGCGGAATCAGTCCTGAAAATATTTGCAATCGATGTAAGAGTGGGCAAGGCGTGCAACTGGAAATTTCAAGAGGGTTAAGAGAAAAAATGTTCGACGATCTATATCGACGTTCATGGAGAAAGAAAACAGAAGTTTTTTATAAATTTGTTAATGCTATAAAGGAGGCTATACTATTGTATCAATGAAAAATAGGGCCTGCAGCCCTCGGTCCAAGTGAGTTTGGCGTTTTGCCGGCAATAATGGGAAAAAGTGGCTTGAAATAGCATGATAACCGTGCTACTGTATATTCATGATACAATCGTTTAAGACTAAAGCAACGGAGGATATTTTCAACGGCAAATCAACAAAAGCTGCAAGGAAAATTTGTCCAAAAAACCTCTGGCGCATAGCGTTTAGAAAACTCGATCAATTGGATTCGGTTTTAACACTTGATGAACTCAGAGTTCCACCTGGGAATAGAATAGAGGCGCTATCGGGAGACAGAAAAGCGCAACACAGCATCCGCATAAACAATCAATATCGCATTTGTTTCATATGGGCCAAGAATGGTCCAATTGATGTTGAAATTACAGACTATCATTAAAAAAGCACAATTATGAGAGGTTACAATGATACGAATACCTACACATAGAACGCCGACCCACCCAGGGGAAATGTTATTGGAGGAATTTTTGAAGCCAATGGGCATAACCCAGCGAGATTTAGCTAATGCCATCAACGTTCCCTACCAACGGGTAAATGAAATAATCAACGGTCGGCGGGGCATTACCCCCAGTACGGCCTTGAGACTTGCAAAGGGTTTTGGGGTTTCGGCAGACTTTTGGATGAATATTCAACTGCGATGGGATCTTTATTTTGCAAAGAAATCTGAATCAGACGCACTGAATGATATTAAACCACTACCTTTGCACCATCTTGATAAGAATAACGCCCGTGCCCAACATGGCGCAGGGAACTGACCGTTGCTACGCTACCGCGCCGCGCCGGCAGGTCAGCTAATCGTATGCAGCTAAGACGACAATAGGGGACAGGCACTTAACGTTGACAAGCATGACTCAATCGTGTAAGCGTGAGAAAGTGTTACGCCAATGAAATCAGATGAAGGTTTCACTATGGGAAGGGGGCAATATGCCACGGACAGCGCGGATGGTAAT
>JAERRP010000077.1 GCA_016735415.1 Desulfobacterales bacterium
GAATGATTCGGTATATCAATTTTCTAAAAGCACCCTCCGCACAAGGACGCAACCTGGCAACCTGTTTTGCAGACTACCTGAAAAGTCAGGATACGGAGATCATATGAATACAACCACGGCACCACCCGCATTCAGCTTGCAACCCGCCGCCTATCCGACCGTGACAGCGGTGCCGGCGCAGACTTCCATTTCCCCGGGAACGATGGTCTCCTCTGTTCTGCTTGCCAGCGCCATTGCCATCGGCACCAACATGGTCGACGTGAAACGCGGCAGCATGTCCCTCGGGATGGCCATGTTAAATGGCCTGGCCAAGGGGACCACCGCCACGCTGATCCTTGCGGCCACGAATCGGCTTTCAATCCCTTCCGTTATTGTGACTGCCGGGACATTGGCAGTGGCGGGATTTGCGATCGATCATATCGTGATAGATCGCTCCGAAAAAGAGGTCGCGGCTCAGCAATGAAACCCCTGGCGGCACCATACACCATTTCCCACGAGCTTCCCCAACGCATTCGCCTGCGCAGCAAACAACTGAAAAACCGGGCGCTTGATCCCGACTATTTCGAAGCTGCGCTGGAAAGCATTCCCGGGGTGGCTGCCGTTCGGCTGAACACCCGGGCGGCCTGTGCCATTGTAAGGTACGATGGCTTGAATCAAACCCGTAATACGATTTTATCCCGTTTCAGCAATCTCCCCCTGGAATTATTCAACGACCGGGGTGGTTTTCGGTCCCTGAATTCCATGCTCCCTGTTGCCGCCCGCGGCGCACTGGCGCTATCGACCCTGTTTCTACCCCAACTGATCGGTGGACTTCTGGCCTTTGTACTGGCGGTTCCGGTCCTGTTTGACGGTGTTATGACCCTTTGGACCCGCCGCCGCATCAAGGTCGAAGTACTTGATGCCGCAGCGGTAACTTTCTGCCTGGTTCGCCGGGATTTTTTCACCGCCGCCACCATTGTTTTCATGCTCTCGGTGGGGCGATATCTGGAAGACCTCAGCGAAGACAAGTCCACCGGGTTGCTTAAGAGCCTGTTGAAACCCCAGGTTGATAAAATATGGATCGAGATCGATGGCCAAGAGCTCGAAATTGACCGGACCGATGCCCGTATCGGTGATCGGGTGATTTGCGGGCCGGGTGAGATGATCCCCTTAGACGGCGTTGTCGTCAGTGGCGAGGCTTCGGTAAACCAGAGTTCCATCACCGGCGAATCCGTACCGGTGCATGTTGAGCCTGGAACCGAGGTGCTTTCCGGTGCGGTGGTCGAGGATGGCCGGATTGTTTTTAAAGCCAGCCGCATCGGTGCAGAAACGTCCATGGCCCGCATCGGTGCTTTCCTGGAAAATTCTTTGCGGTATCAGTCTGAATCCCAGAAAAAAAGCGATGAGCTGGCCGATAAGCTGGTGCCGGTGACCTTTGGCCTGGGCGTAGGACTGCTGGCGGTTACCCGGGATTTGACCAAGGCCGCCGCCGTGTTGACGGTTGATTATTCCTGTGCGGTAAAGCTGGCCAATCCTGTTGCGGTACGGGTGTCCATGTATACCGCGGCCCATGAGGGGGTCCTGCTCAAAGGCGCCCAGGCCATGGACGAGCTGGCCCGCATCGATACCCTTATTTTTGACAAAACCGGCACGCTGACCAAGGGCCGGCTCAAAGTAACGGATACCATTGCGTTTAATGGCATGGGGGATCGTGATCTCCTGGCGCTCGCCGCCAGTGCCGAAGAACACTATTCCCACCCGGCCGCTAAGGCCATCCTTCAGGCGGCCCGGGATGAAGGGTTGACACTTCCCCCCACCAGCCAGGTCGACTTTATTGTCGCCCATGGGGTGTCCGCATATATCGATGGACATCATGTGCTGGTCGGCAGCCGGCATTTTACACAGGAGGATGAAGGAATCGATTGCAGCATGGCCGATGCCGCCATTTCCGGCCTCGAGGCCCAGGGCAAGAGCCTGCTCTATGTGGCCCGGGATGAAAAGCTGACGGGCATTATCGGCCTGCGGGACGAACTGCGCCCCGAGGCAGCCGACGTGCTGGCGGCCTTAAAAGAAACCGGTATCAAAAAGATCGTGATTCTGACCGGTGACAACCCGGTGGCGGCCCGGGTCCTTGCCGCTCAACTGCCGGCCGTGGATGACGTGCATTGGGAACTCAAACCCGAGGACAAGGCCGTTATTGTCTCCAAGTTACGGGAAAGCGGTCACCATGTCGCCTTTGCCGGTGACGGCGTAAACGACGCCCCGGCACTGGTAACCGCCGATGTGGGGATCTGCATGCCGGGCGGGGCCGATCTGGCCAGAGAATCCGCCCAGGTAATCCTCATGCAAGATGATCTTTATGGATTACTGGCTGCCAGACGGATCGCCCTTACCAACCAGAAAACCATCAAACGGTCTTTCTTTTCGGCAGTGGGGTTAAACACGGTTTTTTTGCTCCTGGCCACCTTCGGCATCGTTCAGCCGATAACCGCTGCGGTACTGCATAACACAAGCACGGTTGGTATCCTCGGTTATTCGGGATGGGCAGGATCCGGAAAGTTAAAGGTCGGCCGTGAGCAGGCAGGGCCATCCCGGATAGGGATAAGTGAGGCAGAAAAGTGACGATAGCACTCAACGATGCACCGATGAATACGGAACTGGTGTTGCTGCAAGTCTCCAGTGCCGGCTTGGCGGCCTGGCTGCAAAGGGTGGGATTGTTTGTCGGCTCCACGCTTATGCGCCATGATGAAGAGATGATCTATCACCCTGTCAGGGTGACGGCTTTACACGGTGATGTGGTCGTTCCTGCCGGGCTGGCCAGCAAGGTTCTGGTTCATCTTGACGAGGGTGATCGGTTGCCGCTGGTTGAAATGACGCGCGGCACAACAGGACACATTGAAACCATGACCTGCGGCAGGGGATGTGTCCGGGCGCTCTCCAAGCTCGGTCTTAAAGAAGAGGTCAAGGTGACTTGTGTGCGCCAACTGCCGCACATGGACTACCTGACCATTATCGACCGCAGAGCGCGCACCCGAATCACCGAAGGTGAAGCAGCACATATATGGGGCCGGGTGGAAGGTGAAAAGCCGACCCAGTTTTATTTTGCCCGACAGGGTCAACCCTTTGAGGTACTCGATGTCATTGGCGGGCAAAGAGCAAAAAAACACCTAAAAACCCACGGCATCACACCAGGCAAGGAATTGATACTCGAAACCATAGAGCAGGCCAATGAACTGCATAAACCGAGCCGCCGGGTAGTAATCATCACCAGCCCGGGCGGCCTGCGGTTGTATCTGGATGAAAGCCAGGCGCAGCAGATTGTGGTTAAGCACGTAGAGCACCCGGCCCGACCCACCCAAAAAACCGACAACCGATAAGAGGGATTATGATGTCCCCTTGGTTTCAGCCTGGACTTCGTTCCACATGGTGGCATACTTTTCCCTGGTTTTGCCCAGGGATGCGTCCACTTTTATCTTGGCCTTATATGCGCTTTTCATGACGCCTTTTACGGCCCGATCCGCCAGATTTTCGCGCTGGGCGTTTTCTTCCGATTTCAACCCGACTTTTTTCCCGATCCTGTACGTCAGATAACCGGCTGCACCGAAAACCAGCCAACCGACAGGATTGGTTGCCAACAGGGGTGTATAGAGAACTGGCGTCGCCATTATTTAGCTCCTTTTGGGGCTGTTGTTTTTTTAGGTGTCTCTTCGGCGGCCTCACCTTGGGTAATCGCTTCAGCCTCGGCCTCACCCTTCTTTTTTCCGAACCAGTAAAGCGCATAGCCGCCAAGACCGAGAACAAACCATCCAATAGGGGTTGCTGCCAGTGGCGTACAGATCATTGCAGACCTCCTTTTATGTTGTGGACCCAATGGTCGTAACAGGATTAATTCCCGCTATCATTATTATAATAAACAGGCCTCGATGTATTGTCAACCGATTAATATCATTACATATATTAGCTATTATTAACATTTTTTCAAACCCCTAAGATTCACAAATTGAAGGTATCCCAGTGAATATGAATCGTAATGAAAACGCTAAATCAAAATCGAACCATTGCGTAATACGTCGATCGCTTCTGCAGCGGGCCGGGATTAGCATTAAGCAGGCCATGCCCGGTCGGATGCGGGTCCGTATTAAAAGCTTGCGCCGAAACGCAACCCGAGCATTCTGGATGCGGCAGCATCTTTTGCAGGGCAGCGACGTGACCCAGGTTGAAACCCGACTGACCACCGGTTCGGTGATCATCACCTTTGAGCCTGAGCGGATCACCATCAGGTCCCTTTTGGCCGAGATCTTTGAACAGGTCCTTCATCCCGTAGCATACAAAGTGCCGGAACAGGCGCCAGGACTCCCTGTCGCCGGTTCCCGGGACTGCGACTGCGCTGCCCCGGCTTCGCTGACCACCAAACTGAGACGGGTAATCCTGCTGACCGCTTTTGTTGTCTACGCCGCCATTCGCAGTTGGATATTCAAACTGCCCCTGGCACAAAACCCGTTGAGCCTTGTCGCCATGGTGGCCGTTGTCGCCACTGCACCCCTGATCCGGAAAGCGGCGGCAGATGTGTCGGAAAAAAAGGGCCTTACGCTCAGGCCCTTTCTGGCCGCCGGCTGTATCGTGACCATCGCCATGGGCGAAGCCTTCACCGCTCTTGAAATTATCTGGGTTTATAATGCGGCGGAGTTGACCGAGGATTATGTGGCTGAACGATCACGGCGGGCCATCCGCAATATACTCGAAGTGGCACCGGTAAACGCCTTTGTGATGATAGACGGCATGGAGGTGGAGACAAAAGTCGGCGATCTCCGGCCCGATGATATTATCGCCGTACATACCGGCGAGAAGATCCCGGTGGACGGTGTGGTGACGGATGGAAAGGCACTGGTGGAAGAGGCCTCCATTAACGGGCGCGCAGAAGCCACCCTGCGA
Source organism: Desulfobacterales bacterium (assembly GCA_016735415.1). Next base: position 4,912 of record JAERRP010000077.1, read on the forward strand.
AGCAGGAAAGATTCGGTTTTCGCTGGAACCATTGTCAGCCAGGGGACGATTTTTATCCGTACGGTTAAGACGGGCGAAGAGACCTATCTTGCCGGCATCATGCACATGGTGGAAGCGTCGCTGGCCAACAAGGCGCCGGTCGAACAAAAAGCGGACGAACTGGCATCCCGGCTCATGAAAATCGGATTTACCGCCACCTTTGCTACCCTGCTTCTAACCGCAGACCCCATGCGGGCCCTGACGGTTATGCTGGTCATGGCTTGCCCCTGCGCAACGGTGTTGGCGGCCGGAACAGCTGTGATGGCGGCAGTTGCCAATGCAGCCCGACGCAACATCCTGATCAAGGGCGGTCTCTATCTGGAAACTGTGGGCCAGGCGGATGTATATTGTTTTGACAAGACCGGCACCCTGACCATGGACCAACCGGAGATTGTAACCATCGCCGGTCGGACGCCGTCTATTTCCCGGGATCGTATTTTGTCCATAGCCGCCACAGCGGAATCCCATAACCAGCACCCCATGGCCCGGGCCATTCTTGCCGCCGCCAGGGAAAGGGGCCTCTCTCCTGAGCCCCACGCAACTTGTGAATTCAAAATGGGTCGGGGCGTTTTATGCACCATGCGTGGCGGTGATACTGTTTATCTCGTCGGCAACCGTCCCTTTATGGATGAACAGGGTGTGGATGTTCGCTGGTTTAACCGCAACGTCGACCGGCAGGTCCAGGCCGGCAACACCGTGGTTTATGTGGCCAAAAATGGTAAAGTTCAGGGGATGATCGGCGTGGCCAACCGGATCCGGCCCGAAGCGGTTAAAGTGCTTCGCTGCCTGCGTGCCGATGGCGTGAAATCGATTCATCTGGTCACCGGGGACAATAAATATGTGGCCGAAACCATGATGAAGATTTACGATTTTGACGACTGCCGGGCCCAGCTTCTTCCGGAAGACAAAGCACAACGCGTGGACGAACTGAAAAATGGGAACACCGTGGTCATGGTGGGAGACGGTATCAACGATGCCCTGGCTCTGGCCCATGCCGATATCGGCATCGCCATGGGGGCCGGTGGCGCGGAAGTGGCCATGGAAGCGGCCGACATCGCCCTGGTCGACTCCGACCTGGAAAGCCTGATGAAAATGCGCAACCTGAGTCATCAGACCATGGCAGTGATTGATCAAAATCATTTCCTGGCTGTCTCAACCGATTTGATCGGCGTGGCGCTTGCCATGGCAGGCATTCTCTCGCCGATTATGGCCGGGATGATCCATCTTCTGCATACCGGCGGGATCCTGATCAATTCAAGCCGGCTGCTGGGCTGGGAACCTCCGGATGAACCCATGGCGCATTGTCATGGATGTTTAAGAAAATGCCTGTGTGGAAAAGGCCAATACAAAGAGAAAACCTGCTGACATCCACCGCTGTAAACGTCGAACGCCCAATATCGAATTTTGAATAGATGAATTATACGACAACACAAGGAAAAAACAGAATCACGCTCACCGCTTATGCGCCGCTGCATATCTTTAAAGGCTGGTCGGTGGCCGGCATCAGTGGCGAAGCGGAGATTGACCTTGATAACGATCGGATCGAAAGCATTTGGGTTCAGGCCGAAACCGGTCTTTTTGACACCGGTGACGCATTTAAAAACAAGGAGATGTATAAATTCATCGGGGTAAAGGAGAGTCCCCGGGCGATCTTCTCCTTTGCTGAATGCACTTACTTTGAGCAGGTTGATGAGAAAACTTACCACGTATCGGTAAACGGAATTCTTGACTTTATGGACATCCGGCGCACACTCCCCTTGGATGTCGTGGCGATCCGCAACGGGAATGGGTTCTCAACCGGCCTGGTGTTTAAATGGTCGTTCAGGCGACATGGCGTCAGGCCGCCGCAGCTTTTTTTCCTTAAATTAAAAGACACGGTGGATATACGCGTACACCTGGAGTTTAAGGAGGCGGGGTAAAGATGAAAACCAATTCCAACGAAAAAATTGTGGATACTTTTCTCGATCACATCCGCTATTTTAAAATCGTCCATCATGTTCCAGGACGTATTCGGGTTAAAGCCGGCTGGGACGGCGTCAGGCATCTTGTCGGTATGGATAACAAGAAGATAGAAGATGTCATCGACCGGATTCCCGGCATCACCAGTTACCGTATAAATAAAAAGGCGTTGACCGTTATCGCTACTTATGATTCCGCGATACTGTCATTTACACTCTGGGAGGAGGTGGGTTCACTCGGACAATATCCCATGAAACGGGAAGAAGTCAGAGAAAAGCTCCTGACGTTACTAGACCAAAAAAAATGAGGGCGGAAAAATGGAAAAACAGGAAACCGATGGTCCGGATGAACAGGCCAATGCAAGCAGCGCCGGCAGTCAGAACCCTGCGCAGGCGCCGGTAGATCAACCCGCTGGGGAGCCGCTGCAGTCGAATGG
>JAERRP010000131.1 GCA_016735415.1 Desulfobacterales bacterium
CCACCCATTTTCTACCCGAGCGGCTTAACCAGTTTGCATCTGATAGACCAGTAAAGGTCCTGTGGCAGGCAAAAAATCGTTTTCAGGGTCTTCAGCATAAAGACGAAGTTCGATGGCATGTCCCCTAGTCTGAATCTGCTCCTGGTCCATGGATAAAGATTCGCCCCGGGCTATACGAATCTGCAGTTCCACAAGATCCAAACCTGTGACCATTTCGGTAACCGGGTGTTCCACCTGGAGCCGGGTGTTCATTTCCAAAAAGAAGAACTCACCGTCCGGAGCTAAAATAAACTCAATAGTACCGGCATTGTGATAGCCTGCCCTGTGCGTTATTTCAACTGCAGTATCGCAGATACATTCACGAAGTTTAGATGGCAGGGCCGGAGCTGGGCTCTCCTCAATAACTTTTTGATAACGGCGCTGGATTGAGCAATCACGCTCACCCAGATGCAGGACCTTGCCATGCTGATCGGCCAGCACTTGCACTTCTATATGGCGCGGATTTTCAACATAACGTTCAGCGTAAACCTCGTCGCTACCAAAAGAACGTTTTGCCTCACCTTTTGCCAATTGAACCGCTTTTTCCAACTCATCCAGATCCCGGACAATATGCATGCCCTTTCCACCGCCGCCGGCGGCCGCTTTGATCAGCAAAGGCACCCCTAACGCTAACGTAGATTCGATAAAACTTTTACCGATATCCTCCTCAATCACCGAAGGGACCCGTGGGAAATTGTTCTCGATACAGAATGCACGGGCTGTTACTTTATTTCCCATCAATTCTATGGTTTCCGGCGAGGGACCTATAAATGTGATACCTTCCTTTGCAAGCTGTCTGGCAAATTGGGCATTTTCCGCCAAAAAGCCAAAACCTGGATGGACTGCATCAGCCCCGGTCTGTCTGCACGCTTTGATAATCTGTTCCACATCCAGATAGGCTGATACCGGAGCAGCACCATGGATTTCTATACTCTCGACTGCCTGATGGACTGCAGGTGAGTCTTCATCCACAGCATGGTAGACCACCACACCGGGAATATCCATGCGATTCAATGTCCTTAAAATTCGGCAGGCAATCTCCCCACGGTTTGGAATCAAAATTTTAGTGATACGATTCATGGTATTCTTCCTTATACTTTATCTAGTGCCCATCCATAAAAGGTATCTTTCAGCCCCGGCCGGCGTTCTCGCTCTTTTGAAATCCTCGACGTAGCCTGGCTACGCCTGTGGTTTCAAAATCACTGGGGCCTTGGCCGGAACCAAAATCTACCATTTCTGGATGGACACTATCTACGAATTTATTTGCTTTGTAATCAACCACCCTGATCCCAGGTAAAGGGGGTTCCTGAAGGCCACCGGCAAATGCCTGGGCCATGGGAAGCCACTTTGCGACATTTTCTCCCTGATGTTTGAGCTGGGTATCTTTAAGGTTGCGCCTTTGGGTAACAATGGCGGGAAGGGACAGGCTCCATCCGAAACCGAACGGACCATTGCCGGCGCCGGAATCGTAGGACAGGGAAAGCTGCGGACCGAAGCCCGAACGGCCTGGGCTTACCGCAATCGTCATCGTACCCGTGCCCGGATTGGCCGCAAACTTTTCGCCGATGCCTCGAATGGCGCCACCCCCTTTGGGCAGTGAAATGGATGGGGATTGAACTTGAAACCCATTCGGGTCGTCGCTTTGAGATGATTTTGCCGGCGTCACATCATCAGCCATGTCTCTACCCCATGATCGTTGTCTGAAAGCGGGTGATTGCAAGAAAGGCGCTTATCAGGATTGACCAATTTTTAATCAGGGCAGCATGGGCGGTCTCAGAAATGAATGGTGCCCTTGGAGAAGCTGAGCGTTAGAACGACTGTTCCGGAAGCTGGACCCCGTGTGCGGGCGGCTTTGGATACTGAAAAAAGTATAAGCTTATACGGCGGAAGATCCTGATTTCTGGAATGTGAGCTAAATAACCCTTAGCAAAGTACGGAAAAGTTTGTCAAGTTTATCTGTGGGTTATCGTGATACCGCCAAACATACGGCCGCGTCGGTGCAGCGGCAGGCCTCAACCGCCGCCGCTACCCCCTGATGATGCGCGGCAGCATCATCTGGTGCTGGGGGCAGATGGACTTCGGGTTCTGGTAGGCGGCGCCGGTAAACGCCTTCAGGTAGCGGCGCAGGTCCTTCAGCGCCACAATTTCATCCACGAGACCGGTGCGGGCGCAGAACAGGGGCCTGGATTTTTCATGGTAATCCCGGGCCAGTTCGTTCATTTTCTCGATCACCGGTTCCAGGGGGCGGCCGCTTGCGTCTTCCTTAACCAGCCTACGGGCATAGGTGGCCACGGCGGCGGTTTCCCCGTGCATGACATAGATTTCGCTGGCGGCGGTCCCCAAGGTGAAGGCATTGTGCCGGTTGGCGGTGGGGCCGCCCATGACATAGTGGGCCGCGGCCGTTCCTTTGCGCAGCACCACCAGCATCATGGGAACATCGGTCTGCTGGATGGAGTAGATCAGGGACTGGCCCAGACCCAGCAGTTCGGCCTTTTCGGCCGCATCCCCCACATCGATCCCGGTGGTATCCTGAAACCAGATAACCGGCGGGCGGTCCCGGCCGCAGAGGGTGATGAATTCGTTCATCTTGATCAATCCCTGGCGATAGAGCTTGCCGCCGAATCCCGGGTAGTCGGCATATTCCGGATAATCCTTGCCCAGATAACCCTGGCGGTTACCGATGCAGGCCACCGGGAAACCGTCGATTTTACACAGCCCGGTGTACACTTCCGGGCCGCTCTCGGGGTGAAATTCCATGTGTTCGCCACTGTCGACCAGCCGGGCCAGGATCTGGTCGAATTCGTAAACCCGTTTGGGTTCCATGGGCAGAAGATCATAAATATCTTCCAGCGGAAAGCGGTTATCCCGGGCAGGCGCCACCCGGAAGAATTTGGGGTGATAGGCCGGCATGTCTTTCATGTAATCTTTGAGCCCGTCCAGAACCCCCTGTTCTTCTTCGAAGACGTAACGGAAAAAACCGGTTTCATCATAGTGCGTCTTGACGGTCCCCGGAGGCTTGGCTTTAAACTGTTTTGCTTTTGCAATCAGGCCTTCGGCCATCTCGAGGTCGAAATGGCCCCTGGGCGCCATGCCGCTCACGATCCCGGCACCGCCCACGGCAATATTGCAATTCTGGTGCGCGAAGAGAATGGTGGGGCTGATACTCTGATAGCCCCCGCCGGCCGGGTTGGTGCCGTAGATGCCGGCCAGAACGGGAATGCCCATCTGTTCCAGTTCCGCGTGCCGGAAAAAGGGGGTGCCGGCGCCGCGTCGATTGGCGTAAAACTTTTCTTGTTCCGTGAGCTTGGCGCCGCTGCAGTTGACCAGCCAGACCAGCGGAATGTTCAGGCGTTTGGCCAGATCGGTGACCCGCAGGATATTCTCCGATTGTCCCGGCAGCCAGGCCCCGGCCATGACCTTGTTGTCAAACCCGATGATGACCGCCCATTTGCCGGAGATCCGCCCCAGGCCGTCGATCACATTGGTGGTACCCTCGTCGTTGTCCATGGGATTGTAGAGCATATGCAGCGGGCACCACGTGTCCGCATCCACCAGATATTCCAGCCGCTGCCAGACGGTCATCTGCCCCCGGGCATTGATTTTTTCGGTGGGGAATCCGGCATCTTTGACCCGTTCGACCTGGGCCTGGATTTCGGCTTCGGCCGCCTCCAGGGCCGCACGGTTTTTGGCGCTCTGCCGGCGCTGACTTTTTTTGAGTTCCCGGCCGAAATCGGCCATTTTATCGAAATACGGTCGCATGCCTATCCCCCCTCGGAAAATTTGCGATAAAGAAACAAGTTAGCGTATGCCGTTGCGATCGGCATTCACCTCGCGGTCAATCGTCGATGATGGCCAGAACGTCGTCTTCCTCCACATCGCCCCCCTTCTTGACCCTGATTTCTCTGACGGTTCCGCTGCAGGGCGCAAATACAGGGGTTTCCATCTTCATGGCTTCGATGACAAGGATTTCCTCGTCTTCTTCCACGGTCTTGCCGACTTCCAGATCCATCTGGATAATTTTGCCCGCCAGGGGGGCTAAGATTTCTTCGGACATGGTCTTATCTCCTGCTATTTGGGTTGAAGAATAGGGGTCGAGGATTCCAGGGGTCGAGGGTTCAAGGTTTGGTTTTTAATCTTTCTCTTGAATCCTCGGCCGCCTGGCCCCTCGAATCCTTTAATACGCTTTTATGACAGCAGCGTCAGGAAGATGCCGGCCGCAATTACGGTGCCGATGACGCCGGCCACATTGGGGCCCATGGCGAACATGAGCAGATAATTTTTCCGGTCGTACTGGGATCCGACTTTGTGAACCACGCGTGCCGCCATGGGGACGGCCGAGACGCCGGCCGCCCCCAGGAGCGGATTGATCTTCTCCTTGCGGACCAGGTTCATCAATTTGGCCAGCAGGATGCCCGTGGCCGTGCTGACGATGAAAGCGAACAGGCCGAAAAAGAAAATAAACAGCACCTGGGGCTTCAGAAACGTCTCCGCACTCATGGTGGCCCCCACCGGCATACCCAGAAAAAGAGTGACGAAATTGAGCATATCTTTCTGAGCGGTGTGGGTCAGCCGTTCCACCACCTTGGCTTCACGGAAAAGGTTGCCGAGCATGAACATGGCGATCAGGGGGGCGGAGGCCGGCACGAGCAGGATGATGACCAGGGTTGCCACAATAGGGAAGATTATTTTTTCCAGCGGGTTGACCTTGCGGCCCTTTGTCATCCGGATGGTCCGTTCTTTCGGGGTGGTCAGCAGCCGCATGACCGGAGGCTGGATAATGGGTACCAGGGCCATGTAGGAATAGGCCGCTACGGCACAACTGCCGAGCATGTGGGGTGCCAGTTTGGCTGCCAGAAAGATGGTGGTGGGGCCGTCGGCACCGCCGATAATGCTCATGGTCGCGGCTTCCTTGAGATCGAACCCCATGGCACTGGCCACAAAAAACGTCAGATAAACACCGGCCTGGGCGCCGGCGCCCAGGAAGATCAGCACCGGTTTGGCCAGCAGGGGACCGAAATCCGCTAGGGCCCCAAGTCCCAGAAAAAGAACGGGCGCT
>JAERRP010000514.1 GCA_016735415.1 Desulfobacterales bacterium
GGCCGCTCTGGGAATAGCAACGGCGTCCGTATGTCCACAAGCGAGGATGCGAAGCTGACATGCAGCACATTTAACCGCAACACCGATTACGGCATCCAGGCCGGTCATGTTTCTGGAGATCTTTTTCTTAACAGCGTCACCGCCACCGGCAATACCTCCGGCGACATCGCCTTCGGCGGCACGCCGATTATAGACGATACGGTGGCCTGTCCCTGAAAAGGCGGAATCCTCAAGCGTGGAGCGGGCGGCCGGCGGCCTTCAGGGCCACCTCCCCCATGATCTCGGCCAGGGTCGGGTGGGCGTGGATCGTGTCCGCCAGGTCGGCCACCGTCATTCCCTGTTTCACCGCCAGGGTGGCCTCGGCGATCAGTTCGGGGACGTGCGGGCCGATCAGGTGAACCCCCAGGATGCGCCCCGATTCAGTTTCGAACACGATTTTGGCCTGGCCTGCGATGTCGCCGATCACCTGGGCCTTGCCCAGGGTGCGGAACAGGGCCGTTGCCGCTTGCACCCCGGGACCCGACTCCCGGGCCTGGGCTTCCGTGAGCCCCACCGTGGCCACCTCCGGGGCGGTGAAAATCGCATTGGGCACGGTACGGTAGTCCATCCGCGCTCGTCGCGCACCACGGCCGTGTGCTCCAGCCCGATAGCGTCCGTATTGGGGCATCGTCCCACGCTTACCAGCACGGTGTCGACCGCCAGAGTGACCGGCCGGCTGTCCCGGGGCGACGGGTTTTCCAGAAACGGCGAGGGTCCGATGGTGACCGCCAGCCCGTCGTCCGCTTGGGCCACCTTCGTCACCGTGCGGTTCAACAGGCTTTTGATCTTGCGTTTTTTCATTTCCCGCAGGAGTACCTTGGCGCAGTCGGCGTCCACCGAGGGCAGCGGGATCAGCCGATCCAGGGCTTCGACCACCGTGACGGCCGCCCCCAGGGAGGCGAAGATGTGCGCAAACTCGCAGCCGATAACACCGCCGCCCACGATCAGGACGGAGGCCGGAACACGCGCAAGGCTCAGGGCCTCGTTGCTGGAAAGGATTCGCTCCCCGTCGAATTCGAGCCCCGGGAGCACCAGGGGGCGCGTGCCGGTGGCCAGGATCAGACGATCCCAGGACACCGTCTCGGACGAACCGTCCGCCGACCGGACTTCGATCGGCCCGTCCGGCGTAATGCGGCCCTCGCCCTGCAGATAGCGGATCCGGTGGTGATCGAAAAGCTTGTGAAGGCCCTTGATCTGGTCTTGAACAACCTTGTCCTTGCGGGCCATCAGACGCGCCATGTCGGGCTTGACGGTGCCTTCCAGGCGGATTCCGAAATCTTCGGCGCGCCGCATGTTCTCGAGCAGTTCCGCGGTCGTGATCATGACCTTGGAGGGAATACAGCCCCAGTTCAGGCAGGTGCCGCCAGGGTTTTCCCTTTCCACCAGCGTGACCTCGGCCCCCCCCCCTGCGCCGCCCTTCCGGCGGCGGCATAACCGCCCGGGCCGGCTCCCAGTACACAGATTTTCAGGCTCATCGGCAACTCCTCCATCCCGTGTGTCTACCCGAAGCGGCATCTTGCGGCCCCGGGTAGCGTCGGCGTTCCCTGTCGACCCTCGCTGTATCCTGTGCCGGTTGACACCTGGCGACCAGGCCTTGGATCGCAGGACGAATTCGCCAGCGGGTATCCGGCGAATGAAAACTTCAGGAAACGCTATCAAATTCACGGAAATATACAAATAAAATTATAATTCTAACAAAATTAAATAAATCTTGATTAAATCATAAAAAATCAATATTGAAATTAATGAAACGAGCAAACGTATACTGCGCTTTCGTCCACATCATCCGATGACTGTCAGACGACGCCTGTAAGCGACATCCCGCGCTCCGTCGCCAGCCATCGATCTCTGAAATGAAAGATTTCCGGCGCATCCGTTGAAAAGCCCGCCCCACGACCGCCCTTGCCCGGAATGACGTCGTGGCCGGTAAGCTTTTGGTCCATTTTAAGCGTGTTGCCATACGCCGCCGGTACCGCCGTTTTTCTACACGCGGTTCGCGGCACCCCTGTTGCCATCAACCGCCGGCCGCCGTCTGCGGACCCGGTCGCCTTTGCGCTCTGAACCGTTTTTCTTTTCCAAGGAGGCGCATGAT
>JAERRP010000672.1 GCA_016735415.1 Desulfobacterales bacterium
CTAACGGGTACTGTTGCGGTACCGACCATTGAGGAAGCCAAAGTGATCTATGGTGCCGAACTGGCATTGGAAAAAATTCAGCCGGTGTGGGTTGAAGTCAAGAACGAAAGCGCTGACACCTACTGGTTTTTGCCTTCCGGTTTAGATGCCGAGCACTTCTCCCCTTCAGAGGCAGCCTTCGGTTTCCATACGGCTTCGGATGAAACCAACCGGCAAATCGATGAAAACTTTCAGAAATTGCAGTTCAAAAACCCCATTCGACCGGGATCAGCAGTATCCGGCTTTGTCCTGGTCAATCTTGATGAAGGCTTCAAAGCAATCGATATCGATCTCATCTCCCGTAGCGCTGTCAAGAGCTTTTCATTCATCATTGAAGACCCGGACTTCAAAGGCGACCATAAGCTGGTCGATTTCGAAACCCTGCACGACCCCGAAGATATTATCAACATTGAAGATGAAGAAGACTTTCGCCGTGCTTTCGAAGAGCTTCCTTGCTGTACCACCAATGCTGATGGTGACGAATACGGCGATCCCCTCAATCTGGTCCTCATTGGGGAGGTAAATGATATACTGACGGCCCTTATTCGCCGAAATTGGCACCCCACGGAGATCATCTGGTCCCAGGCCCTTTTGCGTACCTTTAAATCGTTTTTGCAAGGTGAGCGCTATCGTTACTCACCCGTTAGCCCACTCTATGTATACGGAAGACGCCATGATGTTGCGTGGCAGAAAGCGCGCGGCACCATTAATGAACGCAACCATATGCGCTTTTGGTTGAGTCCGATCCGCTTTCGCGGGAAAAAGGTATTTGTCGGGCAGATCAGCCGGGACATCGGTGTAAAATTGACTTTAAAATCGCCGACCATCTCAACCCATGTCATCGACCCGGACGTGGATGAAGCGCGACGGTACTTCGTTGAAGATCTGTGTTATTCCCAGGCGGTAGCCAGAATCGGGTTTGTGAAGGGTGTCGGGGCTGTCAGCAAAGAAGCACCCAAGATGAATCTTGTAGGCGATCCTTTCTACACCGATGGATTGCGCGCGGTGCTTTTCTTTGAGCCAAGGCCCTTTACACTGTCGGATATAGACCTACTTGATTGGGAAATACCGCCTGCTCATAGAACATCTCTGGAAAATAATCGGTTTGATTCACCAGAATAATTAAGGATAGAAAGTCAAAAAATGTGATGAAAATTTTATTATTTACGATGAGCCGATCATTTATAATCGGCCTTATGATTTGTCCTGTGCTTTTCGTGGGAGCCTGCGCCACCTTTGAGAAACCTGCCTCCACTATAAACCCGCAGGTGCGCGAACGTGCCCAGAAAAAGGAAAGCAGCGGGATTCGGGTTTCGGCTGCTGTCGTCGGCACCAAGGAGGCGAGGGAAATCTTCGGGATCGATCTCTTCCAAAAGAACATTCAGGCCGTGTGGCTCGAAATCGAAAACAGCGCCGATCGCCCCCTTATTTTGCTGCCAACGGGCATGGACCCAGAATATTTCGCGCCGTTGGAAGTCGCCTATGCCTACCATAAGACCCTTGCCGCTGATGCGAACGCAGCGATTGACGAGCATTTACTGACCCTGAATTTTCCCATCCGAAGTCCGATCTTACCGGGTTCAAATATGTCGGGGTACGTCTTTACGAACCGGACAAATGGAATGAAGGTCGTCGATGTCGACCTGTTGGGCCGCAATTTCAGCAAAAACTTTACGTTTTTCGCACCAGATCCGGATCGTGAGGGGGAGGGGCAACGCATCGTTGCGCGTATGGAAACGATGTTTTCGGCCCAGGAGCTGAAAACCGTGGCCAGCGAAGCAGCGCTTCGTAAAGCTTTGGAGCATCTACCGTGCTGCGTATCAGATGAGAACGGTACATCCACAGGCGAGCCGCTAAATGTCGTGATTATCGGCGAGATTGACGACTGGATTTCCGCTTTTGTCCGCAGGGGCTATCAATCCCAACCGCTGAACCCGCGCTATGCCTTTGGACGCCCCCAGGACATCGCTGGGCAAAAACAGAGCAGGGGGTACACCAGGTCCCAGGAACATTTCATTCGGATCTGGAAGACGCCGATCCTTTACGACGGTAAACCGGTCTGGATTGCCCAAACCGGCACCCGCTTGGGAGGACGTTTTGCAGAAAAGGCGACTGCCGAGGCGACGATTCATTTGGATCCTTACGTGGACCATACAAGTAATGCCCTAACCCAGGCTCTATCTTACTCCC
>JAERRP010000147.1 GCA_016735415.1 Desulfobacterales bacterium
TCGCAAACGGGGTGGCCTTGGCCTTCGTCGGTGTAGAGCCCGGCGATTATAAAAAGATGCTCATGTACAACAAAGAGAGAGTATTTGCCTTTGTCAATGCCCTGGGCGATGTGGGTACCGAGTGGGGCGTTGCCGCCGCCGGCTGTGTCAACTGGGGTTTCCCGACCATCGCCGATACCGACATTACCCAGATCCTGCCCACGGGTATCTGTACGTACGAGCATGTTGTGGCCCCGATTTCCCATGATGAAATCTGCGCCAAGTCGGTTGAAGTCCGTGGTCTTAAAACCCTTGTATCCGAAATCGAGATTCCGTGTGCCTTCGGTCCGGCTTACGAGGGTGAGCGGGTGCGCGGCGCCGATCTGTATACCCAGATGGGCGGCGGTAAAACCCAGTCCACGGAGTTGGTGAAAATGGCCGAAATGACCGATATCGAGGACGGCAAAATCAATATCGTGGGCCCCGATATCGGCGATATCAAAGAGGGCGACGTTCTGCCCCTCGGGGTTTACGTGCAGGCCGCCGGCCGCGAAATGCAGACCGATTTCGAGCCCATTCTGGAGCGTCAGATTCACCATCTGGTGAACTACATCCAGGGCGTCATGCACATGGGCCAGCGGGATATCGCCTGGTTCCGGGTGAGCAAGGCCGCGGTGGAAAAAGGCTTCAGCATCAAGGATATCGGAACCGTGCTGCATGCCAAATTCCACCAGGAATTCGGTGCCATTCTGGACAAAATCGAGGTGACCCTCTACACCCAGAAGAAAGATGTCGATGCGCTGACCAAACGTGCCCGCGGCGAATACAAAACGCGTGACGAACGGGTGGACAAGATGACCGACGAGGATGTGGAGATCTTCTACTCCTGTACCCTGTGTCAGTCGTTTGCGCCCAGCCACGTCTGCGCGGTCAGCCCGGAACGTACGGGCCTCTGCGGGGCTTACAACTGGATGGACTGCCGGGCATCTTACCAGATCAATCCCACCGGCCCCAACCAGCCCATCGAAAAGGGCGAAGTCCTGGATGCCAAACTGGGGATGTTCAAAGGCGTGAATGAGTTTATCACCAAGGCCTCCCGCGGCGCCATCACCCAGTACAACTTCTACTCCCTGGTGCAGGAACCCATGACCACCTGTGGGTGCTGCGAGTGTATCGCCGCCATGCTGCCGTCCTGCAACGGCGTCATGACGGTCAACCGGGAATACACCGGAGAGACACCCTGCGGAATGAAGTTCACCACGCTGGCCGGTGTGATGGGCGGCGGGGCCTCTTCCCCGGGTTTTGTGGGTCATTCCAAGTACAACATCACCCAGCGCAAGTTTATCGTGGGTGACGGCGGACTCCTGAGGATGGTCTGGATGCCTAAAAACCTGAAAGACGAAATCCGGGAGCGCCTGATTCAGCGCGGTACCGAGATGGGCGATCCGGATTTGTTCGACAAGATTGCCGACGAAACGATCGGTATTACGGAAGAAGAGATCCTGCCCTTCCTGCAGGAAAAGGGACATCCGGCCCTGACCATGCCATCGCTCATCTAATGATGGGAAGGTCCGTTCGCATGCGTGCCTGGGGGGCCGGACGGCGGCTTCAGGCACGCATGCGGTCCGCTTTTGCATTTGGATACGAAACGGTTTGTAAATAAGCTGAACAACAGCAAGGAGAAAGATATGGCATTAACCGGTATTCAGATTTTTAAACTCCTGCCGAAAACCAACTGCAAGGAATGTGGTGTGCCGACCTGCCTGGCATTTGCCATGAATCTGGCGTCGGGCAAGGCCGAGCTTGACAGTTGTCCCTACGTTTCCGATGAAGCCCGTGAACAACTGGCGGAAGCCTCGGCGCCGCCGATTCGACCGGTGGTGCTGGGCGCCGGCGTGCGCAAAACGACCGTGGGGGGAGAGACGGTACTCTATCGTCACGAAAAAACATTTTTCAACGCGACGGCCCTTGCGGCCCTGATCGCTTCGGATGTGGCCGAGGCCGACGTTGCCGCCAAAATCAAAGACTGGAATGCGCTTCAATATGAACGTGTGGGCCTGAACCTGCGCCCGGAACTGGTGGCGCTCAAGGATGCCAGCGGCGATGCGGCCGCATTTGCCAAGCTGGCCAAACTCATTGCGGAAACATCGGAATTCAACCTGATTCTGATGAGCGAGAGCGTGGATGTCCTCAAAGCCGGGGCGGAGGCCTGTGCCTTCAAGCGACCGCTCCTGTACGCCGCCACGGAAAGCACGGTCGATGCCCTGGGCGCGCTGGCCAAGGAGATGGACCTCCCGCTGGCTGTCAAGGCTGATTCGGTGGAGGCCCTGGTGCCCCTCACGACCAAGCTCACCGAAATGGGCTTGAAGGATATCGTCCTGGATGCCGGCTCCCGGGATGTCAAACAATCGTTGGATGACCAGATCGCCCTGCGCCGGGCGGCCCTCAAGGATCTCAACCGGCAAGTGGGCTTTCCCACCATCACCTTCCCCTGCGAAATGGCATCCAATCTGGACATGGAGACCCTGATCGCCGGGCAGTTCATCGCCAAGTACGGCAGCATCGTAGTGCTGTCCGATTTCCGCGGGGAAAGTCTGTTCCCGCTTCTGCTGGAGCGGTTGAACATCTACACCGACCCGCAGCGACCCATGACGGTGACCGAAGGTATTTTCGAAATCAATAACCCGGACGAGAATTCGGTGGTCCTCGTGACCACGAATTTCGCCCTGACTTATTTCATCGTTTCAGGCGAGATCGAAGCCAGCAGAGTCCCGGCCTGGCTGCTGATCAAGGATTCGGAAGGCCTTTCCGTCCTGACGGCCTGGGCGGCCGGCAAGTTCGCCGGGGACGACGTGGGCATGTTCGTTAAAAAATGCGGCATTGCGGATAAGATCAAACACCAGAAACTGATCATTCCGGGCTACGCCGCGGCCATCGCCGGGGACGTGGAAGAAGAGCTCCCCGGCTGGACCATTACGGTGGGGCCGCGGGAAGCGGCACATATTCCGGGCTTCCTTCGCGGGAAATAAATTAAATCATTCCGGAATGCGTTTACGGGTGTGAACGGGCTGCCGGTTGCGGCCGGCCCGGCCCGATCACGAGAACGTCGGCGCGGCGCGGAAAGGACGAGAAAAAAGAGGGAGGTTCTATGTTACTCATCGGTGAAAGCTTGAACGTTATTTCGACAAAGATCGGCAAGGCCTTCAAAGCGCGTGACCCCAAACCCATTCAGGAAGAGGCCCTGTTGCAGAGGGAAAAGGGCATGGATGTCATCGACATCAACCTCGGCCCGGCCAAAAAGGACGGGATCGAGTTGATGCCCTGGGTGGTGCAGACGGTCCAGGAAGTGGTGGATGACGTTCCCCTGGCCCTGGATACATCCAATATCGATGCCATCGAAGCGGCCCTGAAGGTCATCAAACCCGTTCCCGGGGATACGTCGCATATTGTCAATTCGATCATGGTGCGTCCCGGACGCTACGAGCGCATGGTGCCGATGACCGCTGAAGCCGGTGCTGATTTCGTGGCCTTGATGTGGGGCCCGGAAGGTCTGCCGCGGGATGAAAACGAACGGGCGGCGCTTTGTGTGGAACTGCTCTATTTTGCCAACGAAGCCGGCATCGCCAACGAGAAAATCTGGGTGGACGGCATCGTGACGCCCGTAAATATTCAGCAGCCCCAGGCCATCAGCCTGATGGAATTCCAGAAAATGCTGCCCGATATCTGCCCCGGTGCCCGCAGCACCTGCGGCCTGTCCAACATCTCCAACGGACCGCCGGATCATCTGCGCCCCATCCTGAACCAGACCTACATGGTCATGCTGGAAAAAAGCGGGATGCAATCCGTGATTGCCGACCCCCTGGATGATCAGTTGATTGCGATTGCCAAGGGGCAGCGTCAGGATATCGTCGATCTGATCTACGGCATGCTCGACGGGGTGGCGCCCGATGTCGGTTCCCTCTCCAAGGAAATGCTGGATTATAAAAAGACCGTGGATGTTATTATGGGTGATTCGCTTTATTCGGACTCCTGGCTGGAGGTTTAATCCACGATCTTCTTTTGCGGAAACCGAAAGCCCTTCCTCCGGGAAGGGCTTTTTTTATCGAAATTCAGTCTCATCATTAGCGAGTGTCCGTCCATGAATGGGCACGATCGAAAGGGCATCTGAGCATGGCGCGTGTGGACGATTATATTGCCGCTCGCCGATTGGCGGCGGAAAAACTGGCCCGGGAACCGGTCGAGGCCATCATCGATCGAACCGGTCTGAGCAAAGGTGAAGACCGGACCCCGCGATTACGCTTTCTGGATCGGACCTACCGTATCCAGTATCCCGGTTTCGAATTTGCGGACATCGAGAAACCGGATCAGGATATTCCGCTTCAGGAGCAGGTCTTGATCCTGCATTATATGGTGGGGGCCGATAAACAGCGGCGGCCCGGGAACTGGGTGGCCTATCGTGAAATCCCGGGCGCCGGATTCTACTTTCCCGTATTCGTCAAGCGTGCCATCGATCCGTTGAAAGGCGTTTTCGGTCGGGATCTCGAGGCCTTCCGCCGTTGCTGTCGGCGACTCGATGGGAAGGCCCTGGAAGCCGGTGATGCAGGCTTCCAGTTTCAGGTTTTTCCACAGCTGGCGCTGCAGCTTATTCTGTGGGCCGCGGACGACGAGTTCGCGTCGGAAGCCAATATTCTTTTTTCCGAAGCCACCGGCGCGTGCCTGTCACCGGAAGATACGGCCTGGCTGGCCGGTATGGTGGTCTACCGCCTCCTGGCCCTTAATCGCACTTGAGCCCCGGCGGCGTTGCCGGCATCCCATCAAAGCTCCCTGCCTTGCAAATAGGGGAAGGCTGTGGTAATCCGAAATTCGGATAATTAAAACTGTTTTAATTATAAAATTCAAGACGTTGTGGATGCCGTTGTCGGCGGGTGACCTGGGATGAAGGTTGTTCCGGGCACCGGGTGAGAAGATCTGAGCGCCTCCCGTGCCGATCAACTGCGGACCTTGACTGCCGGCATTGCCGTTGCCGCAGGCTTGTGGTGATCAGGAGGAGGACGATGATCCGCTCCGATGCACTTGAAGTCAATATTGCCGACCATCATGTCGATGTGGTCATCGACCGCCACTTCGAGGTGCTGCAGCGTGTCATGGCCTCGTATTTCGGTCTGCAGGAAGGACTGACCACCTTTCTCGAGGAGCTTTCGCACCCTTACAAGAATTGGCATTTCATCGTCAGGGAAGCGCGCATTTATTCGCTGGACTATTTTCACCTGCTGAAAGCCCACGCGGAAGGCCCTGCCGCCGCGGCCCTTTTTATCGACATCTATCTGCGGGCCATCGAATCCACCAGCAGTGACGAATTGCGTGCGGATGCCGTCGATAATCTTCTGCTTTTTCTGATTAAAACCATCAAAGAGGCCGGCGCTACGATCGAACGCTTTCGCCCCCCCCTGGATCAGGCCTTCCAGAGCATCCGGCGCTACGATGGGCGGATTTTTTCGCTTTTTCTGAAAAGTTACTATCAGCTCAATCGACTGGGTGAGGCGGTTCTGGCTCAGGCCGATGGTTATGCGGGCCGCTTCGAGCACTTGAATCTTCTGCTGATAAAGTTTTACCAATCCACCTATGCCTATTGGTTAAGCGAGGAAGACCCGCAGCAGTGGTTCGAAAAGGAAGCCGGGGCATTGAAGCCCGAAGTATCCCTGACGGCCGTGTTCGGCAGGGTCTCGCATGAAACCCTGCGCCAGTATGCCACCCAACTGGATGGTATCATTCAATGCGAGGATCTGAAGAGCCCGGAAGTCCTCACGGCTTTACTTAAACTGCCCGGTTATAACCAGATCGTTAACATTCACCGGGATATCCCCGGCCAACTGCTGGCGGTTGGAAAGGCCAACGGCCGTGGCAACCTCTATCGTCTCCTGTTCCTTTTCTACCAGATGAATCTGTCAGGGCTTACGATTATTCACGAAGAAGCCCTGCGGGACGTCAACCGGACGCTGACCTGGATCATCGAAAATGAGAAACCCTGGCATATCCGTACGCTGATCGAGAAGACCTTTTCGATCCTCAAAGTCCGCGCCGCGGTTTTTCCGACCACCGCCCTCAATTGTGTCCTGAACATGGGAAAAGGCGTCTATCGCACCCAGGATATCGATTTCATCTATTTCTTTATCGATCAGGTTATCGATCTGGGATTCCAGGCGCCCAACATCAACGGCGTGGGCAACGACTGGCAGATTCAGGTGAACACCGCCCACCTGCTGAATATCCGGACCTGGCTGGAACTGATCGAACTCAGCCCCAAACGCTCCACCCGCCTGATGTCTTACCTGATTATCCACATCTCCATGTGTGGCGTATTCATCAAGGATACGGATCTCTTCCCCAGGGACATTACCCGTTTTCTAAATAGCGGCATCGCGCCGGTCTACAATATCGCCAAGCAGCTGGCGCGACTTTTCCCGGTCTACTTCAACGATATCGGGGCGGAGGGAAAATTGCGCGACATCTCCACCCAGTTGGACGAGATCAATCACCGCAAGGATGTTCTACTCCATTTTCTGCGCAAACAGTGTCATGTGGAAAGCAGCAACCGGATCATCAACTTTATGGAGGCGGTACTTCATTTCTGGCAGACCCGGGACAGTGAACCGCTGCGGCCCTATGTTCCCCCGAATATTTACCGCGACATCAAAACCACCGGGCCGTTTATCGACGGTGTTCATACCGCCATGCAGCGGCTCAAAGAGCGCGGCCTCGGCCAACTGCAGGCCTTGCTGCGGATACCCGCTGAGGGGCTGCAAAACGTCCTGACGGAATACGACGATATTGCGCCGATCGAACGGGAACGGGTCTATCTGGCCGTCAATCTCTACAAGCTGTTAAATCAGAAGTATAACATCGATTTTATTGAACTGGGGCATTACATGGCCCAGTTGAAAACCGAGGGATTCCCCGGTCTGGAAGAATTGGAAGGCGTCCTGGAAGTGAGCGATTCACGCGAGAAATTGCGTGGGCTGCTCAATGTCCAGGAGAAGTTGAAGGCGATCGTCCTTTCGGACCGGACCTTCGAAATTCGTGAGGATATTTATAAGAAGCGTCATTTTGCCATCGATATACCGTCCATGTACGGCAGTTACCACGAGATGAAGTTCAATGCCCTGGGGTTGTCTTTCCGCCTGGAATCTATGACCAATGT
>JAERRP010000854.1 GCA_016735415.1 Desulfobacterales bacterium
ATGCAGCACATTAACGGTGCAGATACAACTTATTTTGTAACTACTCACCCCCATATCGAATGGAGGCGCATAGCATAATATTCAGTCGCTCTTAACACGATTTTTCTTGACAACATAGCGTTTCATTTCTATACTCCTGACATAGTCAATAAATTATTAGAGGTCAAGAGCCATGGGCAGTTACTTTGGATCAAAGGCGACTTCTGGATTGTGTCAGCCCATTATCGCCATGATGCCACCACATGATACTTATATTGAGACCCACCTTGGCGGGGGTGCAATTATGCACCGAAAGCCGGCCGTATTGCACAACATTGGTATCGATCTCGACCCCAAGCCTCTTTCCGCATTCGAGTGTGATTACCCAGTAGAGAAGATCCATAGCTGCGCACACCGGTTTCTCTCTGCCTATACCTTTCGTGGACGCGAACTGGGGTACTGCGATCCCCCTTATCTTCACCACACCCGCACCTCCGGCCGTCGTTATCGTTTTGACTATGAGGAGCGGGATCATGTTGAACTGCTGCAACTGCTGAAGACACTACCCTGCTCTGTCATACTTTCCGGTTACCCATCCGCTCTTTACGATGAGCTGTTACCAGATTGGAGAACACTTGAGCTGCAAGTGATGAACCAAAGCGGTGTACGAACTGAGAAGCTTTGGTTCAATTTCATCCCTGACCGAGTACACTGGCCAAGCTACGCAGGGAAAAATTTTACTGACCGGCAACGCATTAAACGTAAAGCTGCAAACTGGGGCAAGCGCTATCATGCCCTTCCTTATGCAGAACGTCTCGCTGTACTTTCCTCCATAATGGCTGTCGAGGCTGATGAGGAAATTTAACCGCCATGGCCAGCGTTAACAAGCAATTCCTCCGTGAAGAGTTCAATCAACTCAAGAAAACATTCGACAATCTCTCAAGTGAAGGAAAGGTCACACCAGAGGTCAGCAGCTTATTTCAAACCATGATCCTGCTCTTTGAACTGCTGATTGCCGTATTCATGGAGAAGAAGACCAAAAAGAATAGCCGCAACTCCAGCATACCATCCTCTCAAACCGGCAAAGACAAGACCTCTAAAGGATCGGGAACCAACGGTAAAGGAAAGGAACAAAACGGCGTATTATCCGGAAACACGCGCACAGTAGAGACAACGCTGGTGTCAGAAGTTCATGATTGTGAATCCTGCGGTGAACCCCTGGACGACACTCCAGCTATCGAACACGAGCGACGCACAAAGATCGATATCATTTTCGAAAAGGTGGTCTGTCATGTGGATGCCGAGATCAAGATATGCCCCCGATGCAACATGCAAAACAAGGGGCATTTCCCTGAAGATATGTCAGGCCCCCTGCAGTATGGCCCGGGAATCAGGGGCTATGTAGTGAATCTACTGGTTACCCGGATGATCTCACTCAAACGAGCTCAAAAAATGCTTCAGACCTTAATCGGTCAACTACTCTCCGAAGCAACTATCCTGAAATATGTGATGCAGTTGCATCACGCTCTGGAAGAGTGGGAGCAGGCATCCATTGAACGATTACTGCAACTGCCAGCCATGCATGCGGACGAGACCTCATTAAGAGTTAACAAAAAGAACCACTGGATTCATGTTTATTCGGCTGCCGACATTACTTTAAAGTTCCTGCATCCCAAGCGGGGACTGGAGGCGATTGAGGATATTGGCGTAATCCCACGCTATGGCGGGGTAGTGGTTCATGATTGCTGGCAATCCTACCTTTCTTATGATCATTGCAGTCATGCTCTGTGCGGTTCACACCTGCTGCGGGAACTAACCTTTATTGTGGACTCTAATGGTTACGCATGGGCTGCCAACATAAAACGCTTACTACAGGAAAACTGCACAATTGTTTCCGGCCGCCAATCGAAACAACTCACCGGGCAGGAATATAAGAACCTGCAAAAACGCTATCGAAACATTATGACCCGTGGCGAAAAAGAACTTCCACCCATCCCGCCGAAACAAAATGGCAAAAGGGGCAAGGTTGCCAAGGCGGATGCCCACAATCTATGGGAGCGACTGAAAAAACATGAGACAGCGGTACTTCTTTTTGCCAAGAACTCTCATGTGCCATTTACAAACAACCGGGCGGAACGTGACCTGAGAATGAGCAAAGTCAAACAGAAAGTATCGGGTTGCTTTAGGACAAAAAAGTATGCCGATGCCTATTGCCGCATCTCCAGTTATTTGCAGACCATGGCAAATAAAGGGTGTAATCCGCTGGTCGCTATCCAAATGGCCTTCTCTGGCCAGTTCTATGCTGATAGGGGTGAGTAGTTACTTAAATGGTTAATATTCGGTATGTTGATCCAGTCAAGAGCATTACCTTTGATT
>JAERRP010000538.1 GCA_016735415.1 Desulfobacterales bacterium
ACTCCTCAGAAAGGCGGTAGACCAAAGAAGGGTTGACAAAACTGGTATGGTGTCCCCAGATTTCTGCGCTGCCAAACACGGGCAGAAAATTGTGTATTCGCTCAAGTGAAACCGAAAAACTGATTCATGAAGAAACTCCTTGCAGAGATGATATGCCGACGAAGCATATTGGAAATACTCCGATTTATCAAACTGGAAATTCCGATAGATAAAGGCGCCGGTTCAGGAAAAACCTATTTCACATTCTACAGGCTAATCACTTTATCCGCCAACTGCATAGCAGTTACGATATCCAGCATATTGGTTGTTTCTCCCACCTGTTTTTGGTCCAGGAGGTTAAAATGGATCAAACATGTGCCGCAAACCAGGATATAAATCCCTTCCTTTTCAAGTTCCTGGATAACGGGGAGAATTTCCGACCCCTTAATGGTCAATTTTAAGCCATTATTTACAAATACCAGACGCCACAGATCGTTTCCCATTTCCTTTAATGTTTTCAGGAAACTCAGCATGAGCTTTTTACCTAATTCATTGTCCCCATGCCCCATGCAGTCATTCGCCACCATGACCATGATCTTCTTTTGTCCGGTTTCCGATTTTTTATCCATAGGCGCTTCGACGGCAGCGCCTTCCTCTATTTTGCCGATTACATTAAAGTCGCTTCCTTCCGGCTCTATCGAGACTTCAAAACTCCGGGATTCCATAAAGCGAGAAACATTCTGTTTTGCGGCTTCATTGTCCACCATCACTTTTATGACGGTCGGGTGTTCTTTTTCTATTGCTTCTTTTGTTTGCAATACCGGGACAGGACAGGCAAGTCCCCGGCAATCAATTTCCTGGATCATTTGTTTCTCCCTCGATGCTGCACCTCTCTAAATGGTGTTTGTACTACTGAATCGCAATTCGCCCCTTGGGTTCAGCCAATACCTCTCCAATAATGGCAGCATTTTTGATGCCTTTTTCCCGCAATTCAGTAAGCAGGCCGCCGGCGTTGTCCCTTTCAATGCCAATCAGCAATCCCCCTGATGTTTGGGGATCAAAAAGGATATCCTGAATAAGACGATCGACGGAAGGGTCAAAATCGACCATGCATTCGCGGAATTCCCGGTTCTTGTAAGCCCCGGCCGGAACCAGGCCCATGCCGGCATAATCAACGGCCTCGGGCATAATAGGGATTTCCCGGCTTGTGAGTCTGATCCCGAGCGGCATATCTGATATCATCTCCGCGAGATGACCTAATAAACCAAAACCGGTAATATCAGTGCAGGCATGGACGGGATATCGTTCCATGATGTGTGCCGCATCCCGGTTGAGGGTCGCCATCAGATGGGTAACCCGTTCTATAATTTCAGCAGTGGCCAAGCCCCCTTTGATTGCCGTATTGATAATCCCGGTGCCTAACGGCTTGGTCAAAATGAGCCGATCTCCCGCTTTGAGATCTTTTTTTCTCAGGATGCGATCAGGGTGAATGAACCCTGTTACAGACAGCCCGTATTTCAGTTCTTTGTCTTCTACGCTGTGCCCCCCCATCAGCACCACCCCGGCTTCCGTCATTTTATTCAGCCCTCCCTGAATAATCCGGCGGAGGATGGCGATATTCATCTCCTTGATCGGGAAGGCCACCAGGTTCATGGCTGTTTTGGGCACGCCTCCCATGGCATAGACGTCGCTCAAGGCATTGGCCGCAGCGATCTGCCCGAACCAATAGGGATCATCCACAATGGGCGTAAAAAAATCCACGGTTTGAATGATGGCAATATCGTTCGTGACCCTGTAAACACCGGCGTCATCCGCCCGGTCCAGTCCCACAAGCACGTTTTGATCCGTTGGAAACTTAATCCCGCGCAATGCCCGATCCAGGTCCCCTGGAGGCAATTTCGAAGCTCATCCTGACCCGGAAACGGTTTCCGTCAGTCGAAGCACTTTTTGTTCAGCCATGGTTTTTTTCTTTTCATCCATACCAAAATCTTGTGTGATTCTGATTTTAACTTTAGTCGTTCCAGTTGAATAAGGCTGTGCATTTGACGGCGTAAGCCCAGCCGCTTCAGGCACATTTCAAATCCCCGAGCTGACTGTCCCACC
>JAERRP010000823.1 GCA_016735415.1 Desulfobacterales bacterium
CGCGCCCGGGGGTCTATGTTACCGGAACCTTTCAGGGCCCCAAGGATATCCCCGAGACCGTGGCCCAGGGCAGTGCCGTGGCCAGCTGCAGCATGGCCCTTCTGGGCGAAGCGCGCGGCACCGAAATCACCGTGAAAGAGCTCCCGGAAGAACTTGACGTGGCCGGGAAAGAACCACGCATCGGGGTCTTTGTCTGCCACTGCGGCATCAACATCTCCCAGACCGTCGATGTCAAGGGAATCACCGAAGAAATGCGCTCGGTCCCCGACGTGGCCTATTCTGAAGATTTGATGTACGCCTGCGCTCCGGACGGGCAGGAGAAAATCAAACAATTGATCAAGGAGCACGACCTCAACCGGGTGATCGTGGCCTCCTGCACGCCCCGGACCCACGCCCCCCTGTTCCAGGACACCATTCGCGAGGTCGGACTGAACAAATACCTGTTTGAGCTGGCCGATATCCGTGAGCAGTGCAGCTGGTGCCACATGGGACAGAACGAAATCGCCACCCGCAAAGCAGCCGAAATCGTCAAGATGAACGTGGCCAAGGCCCGCTATCTGCAGCCGATCGAAACCGATGCGGTCGATGTAACCCCGGCCGCCATGGTGATCGGCGGCGGCGTGGCCGGCATGACGTCGGCTTTGGCCCTGGGTGATCAGGGCTTCGATGTCCATCTGGTGGAAAAAGAGCCCCGATTGGGCGGGCTGGCCGCCAACGTCTACCGAACCCTGGACGGCAGTGATGTCCAGGCTTTCGTCCAGGAACAAGTTGCCGCGGTCGAAGCCCATCCCCGGATCAAGGTCCACCCGGGTACCGAGGTGGCATCCACCGGCGGTTTTGTGGGCAGTTTCAAAACGACGCTGGCCGACGGGGCCGAGTTCGTCCACGGGGTCATCGTGGTGGCCACCGGCGGGGTGGAATACGAACCGGAAGAATACGGATACCAGGACAGCGACCGGATCATCACCCAGCGGCATCTGGAAAAGCAGCTGGCCGAGGGGCTGTCCCCGGGGCAGCAGCATTTTCTCATGATTCAGTGCGTGGGATCCAGGGAAGAACCCTTGAATTACTGTTCCCGGATCTGCTGCCAGGACGCCATCAAGAACGCCATTGCCATCAAGGAAAAATCGCCGGCGGCCCAGGTCACCATTCTCTACCGCGACATCCGCACCTACGGCCTGCGCGAAGACTTCTACCAGAAAGCACGGGACCTGGGGGTACTGTTCGTACGCTTCGAACCCGAAGCCAAACCCCGGGTAACGTCCGAGGGCGATCGCTTCCGGGTGGAAACATTCGACTATGTCCTGAATCGGGATCTATGCCTCTACCCGGATGTGGTGGTGCTTTCCACGGGTTTGCGGCCGCATCCCCTCACGGAGAAAATCGGCAAACAGTACAAGCTGACCCGCAACCCGGACGGCTATTTCCTGGAAGCCCACGTCAAGCTGCGCCCGGTGGATTTCCCCAGCGAAGGTCTATACGTCGCCGGTCTGGCCCATGCGCCCAAAAATCTGGACGAAACCATCAGTCAGGCCCTGGCGGCCGCCGGGCGCGCGGGGGTGCTGCTTTCACACGACAAGCTGGGGGTGTCCGGTATTATCTCCAAACATGACCGGGATACCTGCATGTCCTGCCTGGCCTGCGTGCGGGTATGCCCCTTCGACTCCCCATTTATCGACGAAGACGGCAAGGTCAGCCACAACGAAGTGATCTGCACCGGGTGCGGCATCTGTGCAGGCATCTGCCCGGCCAAGGCCTTCCAGGTCAACTATTTCAGGGACGATCAGATTCATGCCATGATCGATGCGGCCACCGAAGACATCGTCGCAGAGACTTCGAGCTGAAATATCGCCGGGCATTCGAGCGGCAACGACATCATTAACCGCCATAGGGAGGGAGAACGATCACCATGACCGTACAAGCGCAAGCGGCAGCCAAAGAGGAAGCGGCCCCTGCCATCGAGCCCGAAAGGGAAATTCCGGCCGGCTGGCAACCGAGTATCCTCGCGTTCGCCTGCCATTACTGTGCCTTCGCTGC
>JAERRP010000804.1 GCA_016735415.1 Desulfobacterales bacterium
ATTGCCGGCGGCGGACAATTCCGCCCAAGCGGTCATCCAGGGGCGCCAGGCGATTCAGGACATTATCGACCGGAAAGATCCACGCATGCTGGTCATTACCGGCCCCTGCTCGATTCATGACGAAAAGGCGGCCCTGGAATACGCAGATCGCCTGCTGCAGTTGAGCCGGGCGGTCCAGGAAACCATGCTGCTGGTCATGCGGGTCTATTTTGAAAAGCCCCGCTCCACCGTCGGATGGAAGGGACTGATCAACGATCCCGACCTGGACGGTTCCTGCGACATGTCCCGGGGTTTGAAACGCGCCCGGGCCCTTCTAATGCAGATTACCGCGATGGGCCTGCCCACGGCGACGGAACTGCTCGACCCGATTACCCCCCAGTATATTGCCGGACTGGTGTGCTGGACTGCCATCGGCGCCCGCACGACCGAATCGCAGACCCACCGCGAAATGGCCAGCGGTCTCTCGATGCCGGTGGGCTTTAAAAACTGCACCGACGGCAGCTTGACCAACGCGGTCAACGCCATGATCGCCGCCGGCTCCCCCCAGAATTTTCTGGGTATCGATCCCGAGGGACACACCAGCGTGGTCAAGACCACCGGAAACCCGTACGCCCACATCGTTCTGCGCGGCTGTCACCGTCCCAACTACGATTCGGTCAGCATCCGGGAGGCCATCGACCTGTTGCGCAACAAAAATCTGCCGGAAGCCATTGTGGTGGACTGCTCGCACGCCAATTCGCGCAAGCGCTTCGAGGAGCAGGCCGTCGTCTGGCAGGATGCCCTCACACAGCGCGTCAACGGTACGGATGCCATTATCGGTCTGATGCTGGAAAGTAATCTGGAGGAAGGCCGTCAGGACAATAGCGGGGATCTGGCAACCATGCGCTACGGGGTTTCCATCACCGACGCCTGCATATCCTGGGAAGCCACCGAAGAACTCATTCGGTCGGCCCACACCCAGCTGCAAACCGGAAGGTAAAGGCCACGGAATTTTAGAAAGACCCGAGGGCTTCGATTAGTTCTTGCGGTTCAGGGTAATCGGCGGGATCACCACCATCGTGACGGTATTGGATGATCCCGTCCCGGTCGATGATGAAAACCCCCGGAAGCTGCCGGACATCCCCCTCGGGCAACCCCATGGTATGACCTTGGGCCATGGCCGCGATACCTCTCAGGGCGATGGTCGGTGAAAAAAATCCCAGGGGCGACATCCGTTCGATGGCGAAATCCCGGTAGAGATTCCGGTCGGGATCGCAAACCATTGGAAAAGACACTTCGAATCGCGCCTTAAACGCCTGGGACTGCGCCTCCGTCCCCATTCCCACCAGGACGACCTGTCCGCCGGCGGCTTCGATGGCCTCGTTGGCGTGACGCAACTGCGCCACCTGCTCACGGCAGAACGGTCAGCCCAGGTGCCGCAGGAACACCAGCACCAGCTTGCCGGTTTTCCAGAAATCGCTCAAATGCTGTCTGGAGCCGTCCGAAAGGGTGATCTGGGCATCCGGAACCTTACGCTCTGATTTCTTCATAACGGCACACTCCTCTTCATCAAGGGATTTGATTCACGCTTTTATTATCCGGCCAATGGGTGTAAAGACATTTTCTGTCCCCCCAACGGATATAGTATATGGTAATTCGTCGGACCGATCTTGCAACATGGGGGTGTCGTCAGGACCGGTGGAAACCGTCAAGATTGCTTTCCGTGACAGTTGCCATGACATGTGTTAGGAACCGTAAAAATGGCCCGAGGATCGGGAGAAGGAGACAGACCCATGACGGAATATGAAATTATTGCAGATCCGCAAGACTATGGTATCGAAGCGATGGTGGAGGGACTGGGCGGCAATACGATCGATTTCCCCGCCGAAGAGCGCCAGAAGTGGGCAATTGAAGTGGGCACCTTTGCGGAAAGGCTTCTGACCCTGAGCGACAAGGCTCAGGGCCTCCAGACGTGGCTGGACGGTACGCATGCGATCAAGGCCACACCGGCCAGCCTGAAAACGCTCAAGATTCAATTTTTTAAAATCAATGGCGCGCTGGAAAGCTCGCTGGAACTGGTCGACCGGCTCGAAGCGGATATCGTTCCGGCCATCAAGCAGACCAACTAGTGCCCGTCCAGAAATGGTCTTTTTTGCCCTGATCGGCCGGTCGTAGCGGGGTTCCGGCGGCGGCGTACAAAAGTACGCCTCACCGCAACCCCATTGCTGCCGTATCAGAACAAAAAAATCCTCATTTCTGAATCGGACACGTGCGTGACGTCTTAGATCCGTGGATGGACACCAACTATCTGCAACAACAGTCCCATCGCCGGTCGATCTTATTTCATAAGCGGCCGTTGAAGGGATACCCCGTTTTTCGGTTCAATTTTTTCCATGGCGTACTCGCTCAACGCTGCGATGGTCAGACTGGGGTTGACCCCGGGGTTGGCGGGCATGATGGATCCATCGATCACGTATAAATTTGGGTAATGATGAACCTCACAGTTCAATCCGATCACCCCGTCCTCGGCGGAATTGCCGAAAGGGACGCCGCCCATGAAATGCGCCGTACCGGGGATGTTCAGTAAACTTTCATTGACCATGGTCTGGGGAATGCCGTCCATCTTGTGGGCCAGCAGCTTCGTGGCCTTATGGGCGATTTCGACGACCGGTTGAATCCTGCGCCTTTGATCATGCTCGCATATGAGATCCTTGCGGAATAAAGTAAATAGATTGCGCCCCAGTTTTATGCGCATCATATTGTCTTCGGTCTGCATGGTCAGCAGAACGGTTGTGCGACGGGCCAGACCGGGATAGACCTTGGTCCGCAGAAAATTAACGGGATGGCGCAGGATGCACGCGATGGTTTTCAGAAACCGTGTTAACCGTTTCGAGTGGGGTTCAACCAGGGGGGCGGCCAGCATGGTGAGAATGGCCCCGGAGCCATCCGGAAATCGCACCGGCTCTATCTGGGTGACATCATCCGCCTTGAAAATCGAAGCGATGCAGACGCCCTGGGAATAGTCTTTGGCATCGTTGCGTGCGGTAACCCCCGTGAGGGACTCGCTGTTGGTGCGCACATTATGCCCCAGCCGGCCTGACAGCTTCGGTAACGACTTTGTGACATCGCGGCATTTCAACAGAAGCCTGATGGTGTTGACGGCTCCCGCCGACACAATGACGTTGCGCGCCCTGACGCGATGGCCGAATTTGAAGGGCCAATGGGTTGTCTTGAAATAATGCACTTCATACTTCGCACCATCGGCCTGATTTTCCGGCAGCGGGCGTATGTCTTTTACCGTTGCATTGGCCAGAACGTAGGCACCGTACTTTTCGGCAAAAAATAAATAGTTTTTCAACAGGGTGTTCTTGGCATTGCAGCGACAGCCAACCATGCAGGCGCCGCAATGTTCGCACCCACGTCGGTGGGGGCCTTCCCCGCCAAAATATGGATCCGGAACCAGTTCGCCCGGATTTTTCTCGTTAAAAAAAACACCCACGTCGGTGGGTCGAAAAGAGTCGCCCCGGTTGAGTTCGTCGGCCACAGCGCGTAAGGCCTCATCGGCATCGCCAAGCCGCGGGTTGGCGGCGACCCCCAGCATTTTCCGGGCGGTATCGTAGTGGGGACGCAGGGCCTTCTTCCAATCGGCCAGATGTCGCCAGGCCGGCGCGGCAAAGAGCTTGTCATCCGGTTCCATTAAAACGTTGGCATACACAAGGCTGCCGCCGCCAACCCCACTTCCATGCAGTATCATGATGCCGTTGAGAAGCGTGTTCTGCCAAATGCCAAAACAGCGCAGAGCGGGCACCCAGAGGTACTTCCAGATATTCCAGTCGCGTCTGGCGAGGTCTTTATCCAGATAGCGCCGGCCGCGCTCCAGTACCAGCACATCGTACCCCTTCTCGCACAGGCGCATGGCCGAGATACTTCCCCCGAAACCCGAACCAATCGTGACAAAATCGTAGATTTCCTGTTTTTGCAAGATTATATCTCCTTTCGCCCGGTCTTCTTCGCAGGCCGCCGGTTTGTCGAAATTTTTAAAGGCCGGCAGCGGCAGACCCCGCGGCGATTGCAATCCCGGGCCGGCGACCTGCCGGTCAATCCGACCGGCACTCCCTGCCCTTGCGCAGGCGGTTAAGACTGTTGCGCACCAGATTGACCACCGCTCCCAGTGAGCGGGTCGATTTTCGGTCGTTGCGGAAGATCTCCTCCAGGGATATGTGCGGGTCGCGTACCGGGCTGCGCATATAGTGGCGCAGGGCCTGAAGGCGGCGGATCATGTCGGCCTCGATTTCTTCCCGCAATTCGGATTTGATCACCAGAATCTCCGGCTTGAGTTCTGTGCTTTGCCGCCCCCGCCGGCATTTGGCCAGTTTGTAATGAATACGGATATCGGACAGGTGGTTGACCTTCTGCGCGTATGCGCCCCCCAGCCAGAGCACTTCGGGAACCAGATCGCCGAAATGCGTAACCCCTAATATATCCTTGCCCTGGGTCCAGTAATTCTCCAGATAATCGATTTCCAAATCTTTATAGTTTTGCAGGGGCATGTACATCCGCCGGAGGTGCAGCAATACTTTTTCGGTTTTTTTCTTATGGCCCCCGATGATGACGGACCCGCCGATTTGGCCTTTCTTGACCCCCTTTGTCCATGGCGCGCCCGTGACGCCGAAATCGTTGAAGACCGGAATCATCAGAAGGGCCGAAAGGGTGTTCAGTGCCAGGGCATAGCCGGCCGACGGCCCGCCGACATTGTAGGATGCCGACAGAAGCTGGTGATGGATGGTGTAATGATCCAGAAATTCACCGAAAAGCCGCGGGATACTGATCTTGGGCTGGAGGTACTGCAGGTAGTTTTTGACCAGCGTGAGCGCCTCCTGGGCGGACTGCAGGGTCATTTTGACGGACATGTCCAGTTCGGCGGCCCCCGGTGCCGCGGTGGACACGGCCCCGGTCACCAGCACCTTTTCGGGCCCCATTTTGTAATTCAGAC
>JAERRP010000368.1 GCA_016735415.1 Desulfobacterales bacterium
ATTGTCTGCGTTGGAATGATCAGTTCCGTTTTGTGGATGAAGTTGCCCAATCGGCCTGAACTGAAAAAAATCCGCGATAATAAAACCTGACTTGGGGAAGATGACCATATTCAAAAAACGGCGCCGGCCCCGCGCTTAAGACAAAAAGGCAAAAGGTATCGCCATTCTCATGAAAACCGGAAAAGCCGCCAACCTTTTTATTCGGAGTATCACCTGATGGGACCGTTGACCGTCATTATTCCCGCCTACAATGAAAAGCAGGCGATTCGTAAAACTTTGGACGAATTGCTGCCCCCGGTCGAGAAAAACGGTTGGCAATTGATTGTCGTAAATGACGGTTCCAATGACGGCACAGCCGAAATTCTTGACGAATTCAATCATCGGTTAAAGGTGATCCATCATCCCTACAATCGCGGGTACGGCGCAGCATTGAAGACCGGTATCCGAGCAGCCGATACAGAATTTTTAGCCCTTTATGATTCGGACGGCCAGCACCGACCGGAAGATCTTTTGCTTCTTTATAATGAAGCCCCAGACTATGATTTGATTATCGGTGAACGGGCCGAAGGTAGTCGGGTGGATGTGCTGAGGGTACCCGGAAAATGGTTATTGACACACGCCGCCAATTTCATCGTGGGCCGTAAAATCGCCGATATTAACTCCGGCTTAAGAATTTTCCGCCGTACATTTGTCAAAAAAATCCAGCACCTCCTGCCAGATGGTTTTTCCTTCACGTCGACCTCGACGGTGGCGGCACTCAAAATGGGCTTTCTTGTTAAATTCATGCCCATCCAAACCCGCAAAAGAATCGGAACCAGCACTGTCCGGCAGGTGCGGCACGGTTTTATGGTGCTGATGTTGATTTTACGGTTGGTGGTGCTTTTCAGTCCTCTGAGGATCTTTATTCCGGTCTCGATCACTTTGGCAGCGGTTGGGGTGCTGTATGCCGCCTTTGTCATTGCGACGGTCCGTCTGACCCTGGCCAACGGTGCTCTGCTTTGTTTTGTCGCATCCATGATCATTTTCTTCTTCGGTCTTGTTGTTGACCAGATCAGCGCGATGCGCCGCGAGCGGTATATGAATGAAGACTGAGCAACGCTGCCGCGAAATCGACATCCAGGACCAGGTGTCGGAAAAATACGAAGCGGAACGCTATCGGGCGCCGCATTCCCGGCGATATCATATCTGGTGGGTCGATGATATGATCGCCGCAACACCGGACCACGGTTTATGGCTCGACCCTGGCCGTGGCACCGGGGGGATTCATGAAGTCCTGCGTATGCGGGGAAACAGGCGGCGTTTGATCGGTATCGATATTTCGCTTGGCATGCTTCGCTATGCTCAGCGAAAAAAAATGACAGTGCTGCGGGGGGATGCGGCAAAATTGCCGTTTGCGGACAATTGCTTTAATGGCGTGTTGGCCAAAGGGGTGCTGCATCATATTCCCGACATGGCCGTTGTGGTTGAAGAAATTGCGCGCGTTCTCAAACCCGGTGGAATCGCCGTGCTGGCGGAACCCAATCTCAGCCCGCTGAGGGCACTGAAGTATGTGCTGAGAAACCGCAAAGAACATTTCAGTTCCCTGCATCGTGCCCTTCGTCCGGTTGTGTGTTGTCAAACTGTCGCAACATTTATGCAAATCATAAATTTTCGGTATTTCGGACTTTTCTCCTATGCGGCGGCTTTCCCGGATATCCTGCCGTTGACGCTGACGGAAAGGCGGATGGAAGCCCTCATTCGTCTGGATGAAAGGCTTTCCCGCTTACCGCTGCTAAACCGTTTCTGCTGGGCTTTCAAGCTGTCGGCTCGAAAAAAGTGGACGATGAACAGGGATGGAAACCCACCAGGTGCATAATGGCGTTGGGATTCGGCGAACAGTCACTGGAAGTCTGATATTCGCGCTATTCGTCGTGGTCGGCATAATCGCGATGACTGCCGGCGTCCCCCCCGTGAGCCGCGATGCCCTGACGCATCATCTGGCCATTCCCAAGCTTTACCTCCTGCATGGCGGTTTGCTCGATCTTCCGGATATACCGTTTTCCTATTATCCTATGAATCTCGATCTGCTGTATCTCCTGCCGCTTTCTTTTGGAAATGATATCCTGCCGAAATATATTCATCTCCTTTTCGGGGTGATGACCGCCGGGCTTATCTATCACTACCTTAAAACCCGCATCGGAAGTCCCTGGGGTTTGTGCGGGGCGCTTCTCTGGTTGTCGACCCCCGTGGTGGTCAGGCTTTCTTCCGAGGTGTACGTTGATCTGGGCCTTGGTTTTTTCAGTATGGCGGCGCTGTATTCGATTTTGCGCTGGTCCGAATCCGGGCATAATCAAAGCGGCCTCATATTTGCCGGACTGTGGTGCGGCCTCGCTCTGGGCACCAAATACAACGCCCTCCTGCTTCTGGCGGTCCTGTCCTTGATGATCCCTTTTATCTACACCCGGATCAGGGTCGGCGCGGGAAAGGTGGCCGCCGATGAAACTGTCCGATCCGTAGAGAGAACGGCCCATCCGTCAGTAAACAGACGGACAGGTTCATCAAGCCTCAGGGCGCTGATGAGCGCCGTCGTTTTTGCAGGTGTGGCCCTTATCGTTTTCTCCCCGTGGATGATCCGAAATACGATACTCAAAAGCAATCCGGTTTACCCCATGCTGAACCAGCTTTTTAATCCCGGTGAACCCCGTGCCCAGGATGACTGGAGCCGGACATCCACCATGGTCCAGAACACCTCGAATACCTTGACGGTCCGGCGGCTGGTTTTCAAGGAGCCCTTTGGCTACATTGCTTTGATGCCCCTGCGAATTTTTTTTGAAGGACAGGACGATGATCCACGCCATTTTGACGGTAAGCTGAATCCCTTCCTGCCACTGTTTCTGATAGCTGCTCTGGTATTTTGGCATGCCGACACCCGGCGACTTGCCGCTGAGCGCTGGGTATGGTTTATATTTGCAGTCTTATTTTTGCTGATGGCCTTTTTTCTGGCGCCCATCCGCATCCGTTATATCGTGCCGATTTTGCCGGCGGTTACGGTGCTGGCCGTTATCGGTATTTACAATTTGAAGGCGTTTACAGCGGCAATACACCATCCCGTTGCCCGGCGCACGGGAGAGATCGTGCTGGCGGCCGCAGTGGTCGCCATGTTCGGACTTAATGCCGATTATATCGTGAACAGATATAAACAGGGGGAGCCGTCGGCCTTTTTAAGCGGACAAATATCGCGCGACGAATACATCACCAGGCGACGCCCCGAATATCCGCTGGTTCAATATGCCAACGCCAATCTGGCCCCCGACGCCCGCATTCTAGGCCTCTTTCTGGGGCAAAGACGTTATTACTTCGACCGGGATGTTACCTTCAATGAAGGCTGGCTGGTAAAAGCGGTGAAAGAGGCCGACAGTTCCGGGGAAATCCGGCGCGGGTTAAAAAAACGCGGCATAACGCACCTCATGGTGCGGGGGGATCTTTTTCAGCGATGGGTGTCGAATAGCATGTCGCCTGCCGAAATTGACAGGCTGACCGTTTTGTGGGAAATAAATGTCAAGAAGCTTATGGATTCGGGAGGATTTGCACTTTTTGAGCTTGAGTAACGGTTAACGATTCCGATCATTTCAACATATGGCCGAAAAAGAAGGAGCCCCTGGATGAACCAAATGCGTGTTTCGGTTATTGTTCCCTGTTATAACGAGGCCCAAACCATCGCGAAAGTTATCCGGAAAGTCCGATCGCTTTCAGCGGATTTCGAAATCATAGCGATTGATGACGGCTCCATCGATAATACGGCCGAGGAGGCTGTCCGGGCGGGCGCAATCGTTTATCGGCATCCTTACAACATCGGAAATGGTGCTGCCATAAAAACCGGTATCAGGAACGCTTCGGGTGATGTCTTGGTTTTTATGGATGCCGATGGTCAGCACGATCCAGATGACATTCGGCGGTTATTAGAAAATTTGCCTGAATATGACATGGTGGT
>JAERRP010000160.1 GCA_016735415.1 Desulfobacterales bacterium
ATTGAATCGGGTGACTATGTGCGTATCATCATCACGGACACCGGCATGGGGATGGACGACAGTACCCTGCAGCGCATTTTCGAACCGTTTTTTACCACCAAGGAAATCGGAACGGGTACCGGCCTGGGGCTGGCCTCGGCCTT
Organism: Desulfobacterales bacterium; assembly: GCA_016735415.1. Next base: position 144 of record JAERRP010000160.1, read on the forward strand.
CGGCATCATTAAGAATCACTATGGCTTTATCGATGTCCACAGCCAGCCGTCGCAGGGTTCGACTTTCACCATCTATCTCCCGGCTTTCGCGGGCGAGATTCCGGAAAAGGAGGAAACCCGCATCGAAATGCCACCCGGGTCCGAAACCATCCTGCTGGTGGATGATGAAAAAACGATTCTGGAGGCCTGCGGCACCATGCTGGACCGTATGGGTTACACGGTGATCACGGCCGCCGGGGGCCGCGAGGCGATTGCCGTCTACCACGAGCGGCACGCGGAAATCGATATGATCATCCTGGATATCATCATGCCCGATATGGAGGGCGGGGAAGTCTTCGATCAACTCGTTCAGATCGATCCGCACGTCAAAGTGCTGCTCTCCAGCGGATACACGATCGAAGACCAGGCCGCGGCCATTCTGGAGCGCGGCTGCGACGGATTTATCCAGAAGCCTTATGAAATGGAGCAGCTCAACCGGCATATCAGGGAGATTTTAATGAGTTAGGGCCGCGCCATCTTTTTTGCCAATAAAAAAAAGGGGGTTCAGCGCAAAGCGCGGAACCCCCCATAATTTTTAATGGTGGAGCTGAGGGGACTTGAACCCCTGGCCTCATGACTGCCAGTCATGCGCTCTCCCAGCTGAGCTACAGCCCCACATGGTAAGCGCGGACTCTAACAACCCCTTTTTCACCTGTCAATCATTTTTTCCCCTCCGGGTCGTATCTTCGATTCATACCGGAAGCGGCGGAATCTTCAGCTTTCATCCACGGCCGGTTCCCGGTGCGGGCCGCGGTTTACGGATATGTTGCAGTTGACAAAAAAGTCCGAAAAATTTATAGCTTCATACTTTTGGAAATCAAATCCTGAGCGATAACCCTATGCGAGTGAAAGGGCCTTTATGCTTACGTCGATGCGAAAAAACGCTGGCAGCTTGATCATCAAACTGCTTTTAGGGGCCGTTGTGGTGGTATTTGTCTTCTGGGGCGTGGGAACCAATCAGCAATCAAGCAATCCTGAAGTGGCCAGTATAGAAGGGCAGCCGATCGGCTATGACGAATTTGCCCGGGCCTACCAGCAGCTACAAGACAACGTCCGTCGCCAGTTCGGCAGCAATCTCAACGAGGAAACCCTCAAAGCCCTGAACCTCAAAGAGCAGGCCCTGAATCAGTTGATCGACCGGGTCATCCTGGTCAGGGAAGCGCAGGCCATGGGCTTCCGTGTGAGTGACGAGGAACTGACGCGCCATATCCGCAGCATTTCGGCCTTTCAATCCAACGGACAGTTCAGCCGATCGCAATACGAGCAGGTGCTGGTGCAATTCCGCATGACCCCCGAAGCATTTGAGGCGGCCCAGCGCGACGATCTGATGATTCAGCAGGTCAGCGATATCGTTTCCCGCACGGCCAAGGTCACCCAGGGCGAAGTGACCGATTGGTATCGCTGGCAAAACGCCACCGTCAATCTGGAATATGTTCTGTTTAAACCCGACCCCAAGGCGGTCATTAACCTCAATGACGATGAGGTTCGTTCCTATTTTGAGGAAAACCGGAACGGCTACCAGACGACGTCCGAACGCAGCCTGCGCTATCTTGTTTTCCACTCGGCCGATTACCGGCCCCAGGTCCGCCTGGCGGCCGATGATGTCAGCGCCTACTATGAGGAGCATATCGATGAATTCGAGATGCCGGAAACCATCGAAGCCCGGCATATCCTCTTCAAAGTGGGCCAGGATGCCGACCAGGCGGCCGTCGACGCGACCCGCGCGCGCGCGCAGGAAGTTTATAACCAGGTGCTGAATGGCGCTGATTTTGCAGAATTGGCCAAAACGCACTCCGAAGGACCGACCAGGGATGCGGGCGGGTATCTGGGCGCATTCGGCCGGGGCCAAATGGTAAAGGCTTTCGAGGAGGAAGCGTTTGCCATGGACGCTGGTCAGGTCAGCGAGCCCGTCCGCACGGAATTCGGATGGCACATCATCAAGGTCGAAAAGAAAAATCCGGCCCGATCCCGTTCGCTGGCGGAAGCGGATAACAAGATCCGGGGGCAGCTGACCGGCGGCTTCGCCCGGGAGCTGGCGCTCGAGGATGCGGAGGCGGCTTATGATCTGTCTTATGGCGATGAGGACCTGGCGGCGGTCGCCAAACAACTGGGGCGGGAACTGCATACCACCGGAATGGTGGCCCGCAACGATGCCATCGAAGGGGTCTCCGATGCCGCCGCATTCAGCCGGACCGCGTTCGACCTGAATGCCGGCGGGATCAGCGAGGTTCAGGAGATCGGCGGCGATTTTTATATTATTCAGGTAGAGGAGATTAAGGCCCCGCAGGTTCCGGCCCTGGATAGCGTCAGGGATCGCGTGAAGGAAGACCTGAAGCAGGAAAAGCGCTGGGAGCAGGCCGAAACCCGGGCGGATGCGTTTTTAAAGACCCTGCGGGAGGGCGGCCGTATGGAAGAACTGAGCACGGCCCAGGCCCTGCCCTTGAAGACG
>JAERRP010000416.1 GCA_016735415.1 Desulfobacterales bacterium
TGCGGGGCGGCCGGGTTGATCGCTCTAGAGCGCCTTGATTTTGTAAACTTCGTTCGAATCCGGATCGATCACATGGACCGCACAGGCGATACAGGGATCGAAGGAGTGAACGGTGCGCAGAATTTCAAGGGGCTGCTTGGGATCCGCGATGGGGGTTCCGATCAGTGCTTCTTCCACCGGGCCGAGAACACCCTTGGCGTCACGCGGACCGAGGTTCCAGGTGGAGGGCACCACGTACTGGTAGTTGCCGATCTTACCACCTTCGATCCGGATCCAGTGCCCCAGGGCTCCGCGGGGCACGTCGTTCAGAGCGTATCCCTCGCCGCTGTCGGGCATTTCCCAGGACGTGTAGGTCGTGGTGTCGCCGTTCTTGATGTAGGCGAGGAGTTCACCCATCCAGGCTTCCATCTGGTCACCCACGGCGACGGTTTCCAAACCGCGGGCGGCGGTGCGGCCGAGGGTCGAAAACAGGGCGCTGACCGGGATGCCCAGTTTCTGCAGGGTGCTGTCCACCAGCGGTTTGATGTCTTTATGGCCTTTGCCATAGGCCACCAGGACGCGGGGCAGGGGGCCCACCTCACACGACAGATCTTCATAACGCGGGGCTTTCATCCAGGTATATTTCCCACTGCCCGGACGATATTTCGGATCTTCCTTGATCGGTTTGGTTTCGCCGTTGTACGGATGTTTGGCGTCTCCCTTTTCGTACCATCCGTAAGTGACATCTTCGGTCACGCTGGCCTGATCGACCGGCTTCAGGCCGCCGACATTGCGGTTGACGATCAACCCGCGCGGCATGTAAAGGCTGTCGGGCTCGGCGCGGGTTTCGGGAAAATCGCCGTAGGCCAGGAAGTTGGTGGTACCCCCGATGCCGCCCCAGTCTTTGTAGAAGGAGGCCACGGCCAGCAGGTCGGGAATATAGACCTTTTTGACAAAATCCTGGGTTTCACGCGCAAGATAAAGGAATTCCGCAATGCGGTCCGGGCTCAGGTCCCTGACCGCGGTGATGCCGCCCACCACCAGCGACTGCGGATGGGGGTTCTTGCCGCCGAAGATGGCGTGCATGCGTGCGGCTTTGGCCTGAAGGCGCAAGGCTTCGATGTAGTGCGCCGTGGCCATCAGGTTAGCCTCCGGCGGCAGCTTATAGGCCGAATGGCCCCAGTAAGCGTTGGCGAAAGGACCAAGCTGGCCGCTGTCGACGAATGTTTTAACACGGTTCTGCACACTCTTGTAATAAGCCGTGCCGCCCCAGGGGGCTTCACTGACGTTATCGGCCAGCGCCGCGGTCTTCTTGGGGTCGGCCGAGAGCGCACTTACAATGTCCACCCAGTCAAGGGCATGCAGATGGTAGAAGTGGACGATATGATCGTGTTGATACTGAGCACCGTGCAACAGGTTGCGAAGCAGGCGTGCGTTTTCGGGAATCTGGACGCCGACCGCGTTTTCGACTGCCCTCACCGAGGACAGAGAATGGATAAGCGTTCAGACCCCGCATGAGCGGCCCACGAAAAGATGTGCATCGCGTGGATCCCGCCCCTGAAGAATCATTTCAATACCACGGAACATCTGTCCGGAACTCCAGGCATTGACGACTTTGCCCCCCGCGATTTCCACCTCGATGCGAAGATGCCCTTCGATTCGGGTGATTGGATCAACTACAATTCTCTTGCCCATATTTTCTCCCTTCCTTCCTGAAAAGGCTGGTTTGCTTAAAGCCTAGATAATCTATCCGGCACCTACAGCTCTTCGTAGAACGGTGTCATCGTATCCCAGAAATCCGGCTCGCTGCAACCGATACAGGGATGACCCGCTTCAACCGGCCAGCTGGTGCCGTCATTGAATTTGGCCACAGGGCAATTGTTATAGGTTTCCGGACCACGGCAACCCACCTTGTAGAGGCAGTAGCCCAGAGCGGCTTCTTCGGACCCGAACACTTCAACGAACTCGTCGTTTTCAAAGTGCGCGCGCCGGGGGCATGAATCGTGGATGGTTTTCCCATAGGCGAATACCGGACGACCTTTGTCATCAAGCGCCGGGAGTTTGCCGAGCAGAAGGTAGTTGACAACAGTGCCTACCAGATTGATCGGATTGGGCGGACAACCGGGGAGATTGAGGGTTTTGATCCCCAGGGCATCTCCGATACCCTTGTAACCGCCGGGGTTGGGTTTGGCCGCGGGGATTCCGCCAAAACTCGAGCAGGTTCCGATACAGATGGTTGCAGCGGCTTTGGGCACGACTTCCTGGGCAATCGCAAGGAAACTTTTCCCGGCGACTTTGCCGTAACCACCGTTAAACTTGGTGGCAACCGACCCTTCGACGATGCAGATGAACTTGCCGGCATATTTTTCAATGGCATTATGCAGGTTTTCTTCAGCCTGGTGGCCGGATGCGGTCATGATGGTTTCATGGTACTCCACGTCCAGGATCTCCAGAACCAGTTCGTCGATCCAGGGATACATTGAGCGTAAAAATGCTTCCGAGCATCCCGTGCATTCACCAAAGTGCAACCAAACGACCGGCGGCCGCTGTTTCGGGGCGGCGAACACTTCAGCCACTTTGGGCACAAAGGACGACGACAGCCCCATGGTTGCCGTAAGGAACGTGCAGAACTTCATGAAGTCCCGGCGAGAGACTCCCTTTGACTCCAAACGTTCATAAAACTCCTTCTCCTTTTCCATCAGCACCTCCTTGATGCAGTTGAAGAAACGTCTGAATACCTCTCCAATACTGATCCTAATCCAATTCCGGCGCACCCGGCACCCTGTCTGACACGCCGGCCGGATCACCGGTTTTCGCCATCAAAGCATTATACTTTGCAAGGGACCATAAAAAATAAATAACATTTAGTATTAGTTAAAAGAATGCGCGGGCCAAGTCAATAGCAAGTTGAAAAATTAAGTGCTTGCCAATACGCCTAACCTGGCCGCATCCCGTCTAACCGTTTGGGCCACTCCGAATAGCCGGGCATCATAAAATATAGGAATACTTTATAACCGTAAGAACCACAAATGATTTTAAATCGCCTCATCCCCACCAACCACATCGTCATCGGCAATCTTGATCGAGGAATTGATTTTGCCGAGGTTCTGGCCTTCTTCGAATTCGCCCTCGAAACTGTCTTCAGCCAGCTCGTCGAGGGTGTCGGTCTCATCATCCATCTCGTCCACCTGCGCGGCCGTCTGACGTTCTTTGTCCAGGAGATCGAGATCGTCGAAAAACAGCTCGATCGCGTCCTCACCAGCGTTGTTCAACAGTTCCTGCACAGCCTCGGCGATTTTTTCCGCATAGGCTTTGGGCGGATACAGATTTCTGGTGCGCAGGGCGGCAATCAGCCCTTCCGGCCCCGTCTCCAGGGCGGCCTCCAGGGCCGTGACATCGAAGCGCTCTTCACACAGAAGGGACATCATCCCCCGGTCGAGTTCGGCGTTTTCACGAATAATGATTTGCGCATCCGAAACGCTTTTCTGAATCAGAAATTTCTGTTTCATGGGTTGCTCCTTATGGCCAATTGGAATGCAATGTTGAAAAACATATTCGAAATACCATGTCAACCATCAAGATGACGGCATCTCAGAAAAAGGATTGACCAACGAAATCAGAGTTGTTAGGGGTACGGTTTACAGAATTGGAGGGATGGCTGAGTGGCCGAAAGCGGCGGTCTTGAAAACCGTTGAGGGTAACACCTCCGTGGGTTCGAATCCTACTCCCTCCGCCACCCTGCCCTTTCGGAGAGATGACCGAGTTGGCTGAAGGTGCTCGCCTGCTAAGCGAGTGTGGGGGTTAAACTCCACCATGGGTTCGAATCCCATTCTCTCCGCCATTCGAACGAAAAACGCCCGGTTGCAGGCCGGGCGTTTTTCGATTGAGGCCTCACGTCCGGGGAGCTTCCTGCAGCCACGACGGTATGGGCAATTGCGCTTTTGGTCGCGACACGGCATTTCCGCCGATTATTTACACCTTATTAGTTCGTGTCCATCCACGGATTTAAGACGTCACAAGCATGATATGATAAGCAATCAGTAATAAGGTCGTCATGGGAAGTCCCCCATTATTTTCGTATTGCCCCCTGCGATACGGTCCGGGCGGCACCCCCGCCCTGACTGACTACATGGCTGACTGACCACCTGGCTGACTGACTAACTGACTGAGTGACTACCTGGCTGGCTGACCAAATGGCTGACTGACTATCTGACAGGCTGACTGCCTGGCTGGCTGGCTGACTGCCTGGCTGGCTGACCACCTGACTGACCGACCAAATAGCTGACTGACTATCTGACTGACTGACCACCTGACTGACTGACCAAATGGCTGACGAACTGACTGACCAACTGACTGACCAAATTGATCAACCAACTGGCTGACCG
>JAERRP010000689.1 GCA_016735415.1 Desulfobacterales bacterium
CCAAAGAGCTACCTCTACAAAAAAATAAATTGCCCTAATCAAGTTAAAAATAAAAATATTTTTATATTTAACTTACAAGTAAGTATACAAGATATAAGGCGTGCGATGATCGAATGGTGAAAATTGAATTAAACTGGGATGGCGCCGGAATTTGGTTCGGATACAAGGCGCGTCGATAGTTTCATGCAGGTTGAATAGGGCCATTGACGCTACGCTCCCACCGCGTTCCAAGACAAGCAGGAGGGGGTAATTCTTTCCGTACTCCTGAAGCGCGGGGGGAGGAGGATGACAGTTGACGAATTCGTCACAGTTGACTTCAACCAACTTAAAGGGGTAAACACAGGACTGGCTAAATCAAAGGAGGATAGATGAACTCGATCTTAAAGGCGGTTCTGGCAGCTTTGCTGTTTCTGGGCAGCTGGCTCTGCATTTACGGCTATCAGGTCGAAAAACTGGTTAAGTTTTCCACATTATGGGCGGCTGTTATCAGTCTGCTTTGTGCCGCAACATTTGTCTATTTTGCTTTCATCGACATCAAAAAGCAGTAGCGCGGAGATGGTTCTCCGATGAAGAAGCCCAGCGCCCGATTCTTATTTCGTTAGCGACACAGTCCGGGATGGCCATCAGGGGAGGACACGGCTGCCCGGCGGGGGCAGGGGCGCTTTAGCGGAATCCGCCTTTGCGGTAAGTGCGCCAGGCCAGGACGCCGACGGCAATAATCGGAAAACGCTGCAACCGCGGAGGAACTTCCACCCGCACACCCGTATGCCGTTCAATCTTCCATTGGATGTAACCGACACCACCCGAAAAGGGAAAAGCCCCCTTCATAAGAAGCAGGATTGACAGGATTTTGCCCTGCAGAAAACGCAAGCGCCAGATCTGTCGGGCACTGAAACGCCTGCGGGAGGGGATCCGAGGGGTGTACCGGCAGTGCGCGCCATCCTTCTGTATCGCCACTTCATAGGGTATCCGGGAAATGGCGACCCGTGTTATTTTTTCGTAGTAATCGTCGAACATTCCCACCAGTTTGGACAGCTTATCCGGATTTTCCGCACGCAGTTCCGACCGATAGGTCAGGGAGAGTCCTTTGAACCACAGGTCCCGGGCCGTGAAAGGGGATTTGGTGCAGGGCAGGGCGCGTTGCATAAACGTCGTGACCGATTGCGCCAGGGCCTTCACGACCCGTTCATTATCCTCCGAGCTGCGCGAATAGGCGATCGCAATGGGCTGGGCGAATCGACCCCAGAGGTAAGAATGAAACCAGCGCATCGATGTGCCCCGCCCGAAATCACGCAGGGAGAGGATCGCATATTTGGCGCGTACCGTCCGGTTTTTGAAGGGAATTTCAAGGTAGAAAACATTAGGGGGTAAAAGGGCGTTAAGGGCGGCCCAGAAGACGGGCTGTCCGGATACACGGTAGCTGTCCACCAGCACGTAAAGATCGGCCATGCCCCCGCGGTCTTTGCCGGAGCGCAGGCAGGAGCCGTAAAACAGGACCGCCGCCGCGTTGCCATATTTGCCCAGTAAATGATCCACCAGGGCCTGAATGGCCGGGTAAACCGGCTGGTTGGACATCTGCCGGATGACGTCTGCAAGCGGATCCGGTTTGGTCATGAGGCCAACCGAAGAAAGGCGGCCTGGCCGCCCGCATCCAGCACTATTTCCCCCTGGCGGGAATCGGCCTGGAACAGCTCTCCGTCCACCGCAAAGCCGCCGTCAAGGACGATGCGAATCTCATGGGCGTTATGACTGTAGAATCCATTCTCGGGGATGGCTAATCGAGATCGTCGGCCCTGGAAGATGCCGGCCAGAACGCGCATGAAATATCGCGGATTGGCATTCACCGCCGTCAGGCGCAACGAACCCTCTTCCTCCCCCCAGTGGGGCCGCACGCCGAAGATCAACTGTTCCAGCGTGTGGGTCAGAATAAGCATGTAGCGGTCCGAATCCAGGCGCTTGCCGTCCACCTTGATGGAAGCCCGGGCAGCCCCTAAACCGTCGGGATTCCGGGCGGCCATCGCGGCCAGAAAACGTGCCACGATAACGGCATTGGCAGGGTTGCCCTGCAATCCCAAACCGTGAATACGCGAATGAAACAGCTTGATACCCTTGTAAATACTGGCCGCTCCGAAAAACAGCCCGTAATGCGGTTTGTCGCCGGCCGGATATCGAACCCTGAGGATTGGGCGCCGTGCAATAGCCACCTTCCCCTCACCGGATCGGGACCAGGCCAGGATGTTTTCAAGGGAACGAAGGGGTGATCCTCAAAATCCAAGATCCTTGGCGGTCATGTTGGTGGACCCGCCGCACAGAAGCGCAAGCAGCGGCAGGGTCTGGTAGGGGCGATCGTGGAAAAGCGCCGTAAGGACCGCCTGGATGGTTCCGTCCCCGGCGTTGACGGCGATCAGGTTGATTTCACGGCGGGCGAAATCCTCGAGGGCCGTGATGATCTCTTCGCTATTGGTGACAATTCGATGGGGCAGGCGGCGCTGGTGATCGATATAGCGGCAGATGGCAGGAAATTTGCGCTGGTTGCTGCCGCTCATGGGGTTGCTGATGATGCCCAATCGCCAGTGACGGTCTGCCGTGCCGATTTCCGGCGATGGAAAATTGGGTTTCGGAAGTGATGCGTCTTCGGTTCCTCCGATACCGTGATGATGCGTCCTGGACATGCTGCCTCCGGGCGAACGTTCGGCTATTCCGTTCTTATCCGTATCCTGATATGCGGCCAGCCCGTGAGTTTCAGAGACTGTCTTCGGATTGGCAAAAATAAAGTAAAATGCTATATATAGGCCCCACGGCGCTTTGTAAAGCCCGCAACGCCGCCCCGCATGCGTCATTAGCGCGCAGGCCTCAAGAAAGAGCTGCATGCAAGCATTCAATCTGGTTCACCTGACGGATTTTCACCTGTTCGATGCCAGCGGTGCATCCCGGCGTGCTTTTTTTAACAAGCGTGTCCTGAGCTATTTATCCTGGCGACTGTATCGCGGCCAAAAAAATCCTGCCGGCGTGTTGTCCGATGTCCTCGACTTCCTGCCGACCCTGGCCTGGGATCAGGTGGTCATTACCGGAGATCTGACGCATATGGGCTTGCCCCTGGAATGCAGACTGGCGAGGCAACACCTGGATCTTATCGGCGCCCCTGACCGTGTTTTTGTGATTCCCGGCAACCACGACGCCATGGTTCCTTCAGCCTCGGAGGTTTTCTTTGATCTCTGGTCGGACTACATGTGTTCCGATGAGAACTTCAGACCATCCGGGGACTTCGGGCCGGATTGCTATCCCACCGTCCGCATTCGAAATGGCATTGTGCTGATCGGGTTGTCCTCCGCGCGACCCACACGTCCGTTTTCGGCGGCCGGCCGCCTGGGGGAATCCCAATGCCGGCGCTTAACGACCATTTTGAAAGCAACCGGAAAGAAGCGATTTTTTCGCGTTGTGCTTGTCCATCACCCTTTGCTGCCCGGCCAGGTGTCGCGCCGCAAGGGTCTTCAGGACGCCGCCGAACTGAGAGCCATTCTTGGTCAATATGGTGCCGAATTGGTGTTGCACGGTCATACCCACCGCCATTCGTGCGAAATGCTTCCCGGACCGGCCGAGTTGATTCCGGTCTTGGGCCTGCCATCCACCACCGCTGTCCACCCCTCTACGATAAAAAATGCGTGCCTGCGTGTCTTCTCCATCCGGCCGGAAGCCGGCGGATGGCAGATCGAACGGCACGACTATCTGCATTCGGACCGTGGCCGCATGATTCCCCTTGCCAGCCCTGGCGGATTGTCGGTTTTTCGGATAATCCCCAACACGCCCATTTAAGCAGGGAGTTCCCGCCCTGGAGATCCGGCTGTGCGTCGGGCCGGGTCCTTGAACACTATCGGCATCGGACGGGGAATTTCAGAAAGTATGCCGCAACTGCCGCAGGGCGAAAAGCAGGATCAGTCCCACCGGCGCCAGCGTGGTCAGAACGGGCGGAAGGTTGAACAGCAGGCCCACGTGACCGAGAATCTGATTGAGGAAATAGAACATGATGCCCACGAGCACACCGGTCGCAATTCGTTTTCCGGCGGATCGCACCCGCACCGGGCCGAAAATGAAGGTCAGGGCGAACAGCACCATCACGGCGGTGGTCACGGGCTGGCATATTTTCTGCCAGAAAGCATATTCATAGACCTCGGCATTCTGTTCGAGATCCTCCAATCCACGGGGATACTCATAGAGAGCGGAAAGAGACAGGCTGTCGGGGGGTAGTTTGAGGATCTGCATCTGGTCCGGTGTTAAAAAATGATCCAACCGGTATTGACCGATATTCTCATGGTGAATGATATCATCCCTGACAACCTGTTGGGACACGCCTTCTAACAGCCAGCTCCGGTCTTCCTGCATGGTCGCGGTGCGGGCATAAATAAATTGCCGGATCCGACCCGCTTCATCCAATTCAAAAAGTTCAACTTCAGTGGCCTGACGCGCGGAGAAGGAACCGCCGACGTGGATGAAAAACCGGTCCTGCCGGACCCAGAATCCGTTTTTGGACATCAGGGCGGTTCGTCCGTAACGTGCTTCAGAGCGCCTTAAGCGGGCGTATTGGTCCAGCGGCGGGGCGACAAACTCGGTCAGAAAGATGGCGATCAGCATTAAAATGAGGCTGGTGCCCACCACAGCCAGGCTGATGCGCTGCACGGAAATACCCGCCGCCTGCATGGCCGTCAACTCATGGTGATCAGCCATCATCCCCAGCGCCACCGTGCTCCCGATAAGCGCGCTCATGGGCATCAGGATGACGGCCTGTTTGGGTATCGTCAGGGCGACGTATATAAAGGCGTCCACCAGGCGGAATTGACCTTTACCGACGTCGTTTAACTGGCTGAGCAATTCAAGAAAACTGAAAAGAATCACCAGCGCCGCCAGCATCAGGAAGCATCCCTGGAGGGTATTGCGGCCGATATAGAGGTCTATTTTTTTGATCCGATCGGTCGGCACCGTTATGAATCCGCCTTTCCGGTACGCCAGAACAGAAATAGGATCAGCGCCATCAGCAGGGCCGGAACCCACCAGATTCCGATCAAGGGACTGATGGTGCCGTTTTCCACCTGGGTCTTGGCAATGACGAAGAGCTGGTAATAGACGGCAAAGATGATCAAAGCCGCGCCCAGTTTGGCATATTTGCCTTTACGTGGATTGGTGCGGCTAAGGGGAATACCCAGCAGGGCCAGAAGGATAGTCGATAGGGGGGTGGAAAAGCGCCACTGCAATTCAGCCACATCTTCGAGCCGGTCGGACTGAAGCAGATGTGACGTGGAGGCCGCTTTGCGGCGATAGCGTCGCGACGCTGACGAATCGGATACGATTGGATAATGGGCCTGTTCAAAGCGAATGATACTGCCGCCCTTGCCGGACAACGAAAATTTCACCAGGTGACCATTCTGAAGAATCATGACCGGATATCCGAGGGTGTTACGCCCCCCATCGATCATCTTCTCAGCCTGAATGACCTGCCAGGCGTCATCCTTTTTTTCACGGAGAAAGACTTTGCGGGCAATTCCGCGCTTATGGTCGATTTCCTCGCAGAAAAAGGTGTATTGGCCATCCTCGATTTCGAGAAAACGGTCGGATTCCAGCTGGGCAACTTCAAATTCAGCCCTGGCTTTTGATCGCAGTTCGTATATCTGGGTGTAGGCCGCCGAGCGGATATACAGGGACGCACCACCGGCAATTAAAGCCACGGGAATGGAAAACAGGAAGACCGGTAAAACGATCCCGCCCACACCAACACCACAGGCGGCCAGCGCCGTCATTTCGGAATCCTTGTAAAGGCGGCCCAACGCGATGATGACAGACAGGTACAGGGTGGTGGGGAGCAGGATCTCCAGCGCCATCCCGATTCGGAGCCCGATCAGCGTCCCGACCCTGCCGGGTGACAGAATGCCGCCGACCGCATCCGTTAAATAGGTGATGGCGGTGTAACTGGCGAATATAGCCACCATCAGAATGAGGATGTTGGACGCCGGCTTGATGATTTCAGTAATGATATAGCGCCGAATGATCATCGTGGTCTCAGCTGCGCAGCCTGTTCAGGATATTTATCGGACAGTTCATCCATACCACACCTCTGTGCCGGATGCGGCCTACAGGAGGTCAAACGATCGATTCTTTCACAATGTCCTGTACAAAATGCCAATCCGCGGGCGTATCGACGTCCACGGCCGCTTCCGGAAACGGCATCAGGACGGCGCTGGCGCGGAATCCCAGCTGCTGCGAGGCGCGGCGAAGGCCCTCGGCCAGTGTCAAACGGCCCAGAAGGTATTTCAAAACCATCAACCAGCCCAGTTTGTTGATCATTTTCCACGGTGTTTTACGTTCGCGTTCGACCCGTCGCCAGAAATCAGCGGCGGTTCGTCCGCGCGAGGTCAGGATGGCAAACAGGTTGCAGGAACAGAAAGGACCGTCTTGAAAGCGGGTGGCGGTTCGACGCATTCCCGGATAGGCCTGCATAATGGCGTCATAATGGGCCAAAGCGACCAGGACGTCCGCGGCCGCATGGCGGGCCTTGGTACAAAAATAATCCAGTATGGCGGGGGTCAGCAGGGCATGATCGGCGGTCGTGAGCAAGACGGGCGTTTCGGCCGCCAGGGTTTGTAGCGCGGCGGCGGCACTCGTACTCGGCGTCTCCCGGTTGGGCAGCCATTGGATACTTTCCGAATCCAGAAGCTGTTGCAGTCCGGTTTCATTCTGGAGAGTGGTCCAGGGCGGTCCGCAGAGGATAATCGATCCGATTGCTTTTGAACCGCGCAGAGCCATTATCACACGGGTAATCATCGGGATTCCGTCGACCGGGACCATGGCTTTGCAGCTGACACCGGCGGCCTGGGCCACGGGGTCGGGAATGGTCCGATCGGCCGCTAAAACAACGGCCGTGAACTGGGAGGGCAGATCCGACATGCGGGTTTTTTTCCTTTTAACTAAAGCGATCAAATCGTTTTGCCGAAAATACTGTCGTGGCACTGTTTGCGAACGCCCATGGGAATGACGAGTTCATCATTCTGCCTTGGAAAGTCGAAGGAGTGCATTTAAATCGCCCCTCTATATTGCTGATAATGTTTTTTATCGCCGCTGAAAAGGTGAAATCCGTTGGTGCAATATACGCCAGGCGATCTTTCTCCCCGGCATATCGCTGCTGCTTGATTCGTCATTCACAAGTCTCCCTCGAAGGAATAATAGGGATTTGAAAATCCGGAGCCTGCTTTTTTTAGGATAAAATTGACATAATCTTAAATGATCTTATATATTTAAAAAAATTTCAACCAGTTTTGGTAAATAATAATAAACCCTTGCATTTACCGGAAATTTGGTTTACCAAGGTCCGCAATTTGTCACCATTGCGACATTGCGATTGCCTGAAAGGGAATTGTTCTGATGGCTGTTTAGTGCTTGTAATTTGACAATGCATAGAAATTTAGATAGAAAAGAAGACTGTTAATCTTGCCGGGTTCGCGACGTTGTACGAAAAGAAGCAGTTCCCATGGCTGACAGAGATAGAAAAGCAGTTTGGCGGCCGGCACCGAAGAACGATTATAGCAAAGACATGAAAAGGGAAAGTTGATCAATGTTGAAGGCGACACCTACTCAAAACGGGTTACAGCTGCGATACGGCGACTTTTCAACTTTAACGGAAGCCCTGGATTATGCCGCTCAAGGAGAAACAGGGTATAACTTCTATAATGGCAGGGGGCAGTTGGATTTTGTACTTCCCTACGCCAAGCTGAGAGAAGACGCCGTCGCTATCGCGAAGCGACTGATGGGGTTGAAAATCGAGCGCGGATCACGTGTTGCCCTTGTAGCTGACACCGAGCCCGGTTTTCACCAGTTGTTTTATGCCTGTCAATACGCCGGGATGGTGCCGGTGCCGCTGCCGGCATCGTTGCGTTTGGGCGGACATAAGACTTATGTGGCCCAGTTAAGACTTCTTCTGAAGAACTGTCGTGCCGGCGCAGCGATTGCACCACAGGCGTATTTATCCTTTTTATCCGAAGCGGCGGAAAATCTTCCCCTGTCCTTTATTGGATCGGTGGAATCGCTCATGGCGCTTCCTGAAGGAGCCGCCGAATTAGCCCCGTCCGGTCCCGATGAACTGGCTTATATGCAGTATACTTCCGGCAGTACGCGTTTCCCCCGGGGCGTTATGATCACCAACCGGACGGTCATGAACAATTTGGGCCACATTGTCCGCAACGGTATCAAAATCAGGCCGAACGACCGGGCCATATCCTGGCTACCATATTATCACGACATGGGGTTGGTGGGATTGGTTCTATCGCCGATGGCGGCGCAGGTATCGGTCGACTATATGCGGACCCGCGATTTTGCCATGCGACCCCGTTTGTGGTTGTCCTTGATCACACAGAACAAAGCCACGATTTCATTCAGCCCGCCTTTCGGCTTCGAGCTCTGCATGCAGCGACTCCGTGAGAGCGATCTGACCAAATACAATTTGAGTTCCTGGCGGGTCGCCGGTGTCGGGGCCGAAACGATTCGGGCGCAACCACTCCTGAAATTTTCCGAAATGCTCGCGCCCAGCGGGTTCAATCCGGGTGCCTTTCTGGCTTGTTATGGTATGGCCGAATGTTCACTGGCGGTCAGTTTTTCGCCGTTGGGGCAGGGCATTCAGGTTGACGAAGTCGAAGCTGAAACCCTGGCCAGATCGCAGCGCGCTTTCCCGGCTCTAAAACTCAACCCCCGGGCGATCAAAGCCCAGGAGTTTGTAAAATGCGGGTTCGCATTGCCGGGCCATACAGTTGAAGTTCGGGATGCCCAGGGCAACCCTTTGCCCGAGCGTCATGTCGGGACTCTTTTTGTGAAGGGCCCAAGCGTGATGGCGGGGTATTTCGGTGAAAAGGAACTGACGCAGGAGATACTGTCTTCCGACGGCTGGCTGAACACGGGAGACCTCGCTTACATTGCTGATCAGAGTATCATCATCACCGGCCGCCAGAAAGATCTCATCATTATTAACGGTCGCAATATCTGGCCCCAGGATCTGGAATATCTGGCTGAGAACCAGCCCGAAGTACGCACCGGCGATGCCTCGGCCTTTTCGGTTGTCGGCGTCGATGGTGATGACAAAGCCGTTTTGGTTATTGAATGCCGTGAATCCAATCCGGAAAAACGGTCTGCTCTTGTGAACAACTTGCAAGGGCTGGTTTGCGGCGAACTCAGTATCGAATGCTATATTGAACTCGTACCGCGCAACACTTTGCCTCGAACAACCTCAGGCAAGTTATCACGCTCCGGGGCCAAACACGATTTTCTGCAGCGGGTTGCTGAAGGAAAAACGGAGTCTCCCGGAATCGATGCCGAGGCCTGCAATTTCCAGCACAGAATCGTTAGCGTAGCGGTGGGCCGAAGATAGAGGACTGGTTTTTCCTTATAGACCACCATGCCCAGAATTATCGCATTGACGGGGGCAACCGGCTTTATCGGCACGGCGGTGATAGGCCGGCTGCTATCTGCAGGATTTCAGGTACGCGCACTTTATCGAAAGACCAATACGGCCAAGCGCGTCCAGGACAAATCCGTAAATTGGGTACCCGGCCGTCTGGAGGTTTTAAGCAGTCTTGGGCGACTCCTGACGGGCGCTGAAGCGGTCATTCACTGCGCAGGTTGCGTTCGCGGGGCAGAATGGCGACAATTTAAACAGGTTAACACTGATGGCGTGGCGCGAATGGTGCGTGCTATAAAGAAAATGCACCCCTCGCCACGTTTTTTATTGTTGTCGTCACTGGCGGCCCGCGAGCCTCGGCTTTCATACTATGCCGCCAGCAAACGCCAGGGTGAGGAGATTCTTAAAAACGCTGGCGGCAATCTGGAATGGACCATTCTTCGACCGCCGGCTGTATATGGTCCGGGCGATCGTGAAATAGCGCCTCTGCTCCGATTGATGCGGAAAGGGTTTGCACCGCAGGCTTCTTCGGAATCAGCAAAATTTTCAATGATTTATGTTGACGATTTGGCGGCCGCAATTATCGCGGTGATTGCGCAGAAGGTTTGGCCACAATCGATACTCGAATTACATGATGGACGGCCCGACGGCTATGACTGGCGTGAGGTCGTCCAAACGGTTTCAAGGGTTGTGGCGCGCCCTGTTTACCGGGTCAAGGTGCCATATCTGCTGATCCGATCCGCTGCCGTTATTAATGTGTGGGCCTCCCGGATCATGGGTTGGGCCCCCATGCTAAGTCCTGGAAAGGTCCGTGAACTCGGGCATGAAGACTGGACTTGCGATAACGAGGCGATTATACGGGAAACGGGATGGCGGCCCTCTACATCTCTGGAAGAAGGAATGCGAAAAACGCTTGTTTATCTGGGATGCATACCCGATCAGATGACTCGACACGCTAAAGGACCGCGACATGCCGACGTATGAGAGTATTGTTCAACAGATTATCGAATCGATAAAAGAGATTGGGGTTCAGGGAATAGTGATCAGCGAAAATACGGATCTGCTGTCGGATCTCGAATTCGATTCATTGAAAATCATGAACTTGATGGAGGATGTCGAGGATCGGTACGACATTTCGGTTCCCCTCAATATTTTACCGGATATTCGAACGATCAAAGATCTGGCCGTTCAACTCCAAGGCCTTATCGGGGAAGATTGAAGATGCCCATATTCGATAAATTTCAAGATCTTATAGCGATGCGCAAATCTCTGGCGGAGTGCGGTCTCAAGTCGGTTAATGTGGTGATGGAGAAGATCATTTCTCCAACCGAAGCCATCGTGAACGGGCGCAACACCATTCTGGCCGGAACGAATAATTATCTGGGGCTGACTTTCAATGAGGACTGCGTCGAAGCGGCCTGTCAGGCGCTTCGCGCTGAAGGAACCGGTACTACCGGATCACGTGCGGCGAATGGAACCTATAATCAACACGTTGCCCTCGAAAACGAGCTGGCGGATTTTTTTAACTGTAATTGCGTGATTGTTTTTTCCACCGGCTATGTGGCCAATCTCGGAATGATTTCGACCCTGGCCGGTCCCGGCGACACTATTATAATCGATGCCGACTGCCATGCCAGCATCTATGATGGCTGCAAGCTGAGCGCCGCTGATATTATCCGCTTTCGACACAATGATCCGGCTGATCTTGATAAGCGTTTGCGGCGCTTGGGGGATCGTGCGGCCGATACCTTGATCATCGTCGAGGGCTTGTACAGCATGATGGGCGACCGGGCGCCGCTGGCCGAGATTACTGCGGTCAAGAAGCGCTATGGGGCCTACCTGCTGGTTGATGAAGCCCACTCGCTGGGCGTACTGGGCGATAACGGCCGCGGCCTGGCCGAAGAGACCGGTGTCGAACAGGATGTGGACTTCATCGTTGGTACTTTCAGTAAAAGCCTGGGCGCCATTGGTGGTTATTGTGCCAGCAATCATTCCGAACTTGATATTATTCGATATGCCAGCCGACCCTATGTATTTACTGCGTCTCCTTCTCCCTCGATTATAGCTTCCACGCGCAAAGCACTCGCCAGCCTGCGTGCCCATCCCGAATTGCGGCGGCGCTTATGGGATAATGCCAATCGGGTATATCGGCATTTCAAGGACCTCGGATTGAATGTTGGGCCCGATCCCAGTCCCATCGTCGCCGTTCGCTTGAATAATAAGGAAGAGGCCATCGCAAAATGGTGTAAGCTTCTCGATCAAGGCGTATATGTTAACCTCGTTCTGCCGCCGGCAACCCCCGATGGCGGTGCGCTCTTAAGGTGCAGCATGAGTGCCGATCACACGCCGGAACAGGTGGACCGAATTATTGGCGCTTTTTCCCGGTTGGCCTCATCTCCTTCAGTCCAGTAGGATAGAAACCTCCACCCGGTCAATCCAGAGTGAGGGAGATCCGTATCTAACTATGCAGATTTTCATTATTTTTGCTCGGCAATACCCCTTACGTATTGCGCTCATGATTGGGGCCTTGCTCTTCGCCAGCATTTCGGAGGGTTTTGGCATCTCCATATTTATTCCTTTACTGGCGCTTATCATGGGGCCGCAAGGAAGGGGTGGGGATGTCGCGGCGAAGAACGTTTCGGGCCTCGAAGCAAAACTGCAGATAATGCTTCAGGACATAGTGGCATCGATTGGCGAGGCCAATGTGATTGCCGCCCTGCTGATTATTTTTGTGGCTTGTATTGCCGTCAAATGCGTTCTGGTCCTCTTCGCCCCACGCCAGGGGGGATATACCACCGCCCGCATTTTCAACG
>JAERRP010000545.1 GCA_016735415.1 Desulfobacterales bacterium
GGTTTTCTTTCGGTCGAAGTGATAATCTGCTTTTAACACCTTCGATCAGTTTTGCCGAATTGTTCTGGTTGGCGGTTATTGTTTTGCTGGTTTCGATATTTGCCAGCCTGCAGCCGGCCTATAAGGCCTCAAAAATGGAACCGGTAGATGCCCTGGGGCATGTGTAATATCAACGGGCTGAGTCGGCTGGCCCGTTAATCCGTTAAGGTCGTAAAGGCGCCATTCGATAAAAACCGCTCAATTCAGCTTAAAGTACCCGGGGAGGAAAAAAATGATAAAGTCACTGTCGATAATTATTATGTGCCTGTGCCTTGCCGTACCGGCGTATTCAGATGACGGGGACGCCATCCTTCAAAAAGTGGATCGCAACCTGAACCCTGAGGCCTTTGAGATGTACCGTAAACTGATCAATGTTGAACCGGACGGGTCCAAAAAAGAGTTCATCATGTACTCGGTCAAAAAGGGCCGCGATCAGATTGCATCTGTTTTTTTATCGCCTGCCAGTGAGAAAAGCCGGGCAACTTTGCGGGTGGGTGAAAACATGTGGCTTTACATTCCAAATGTCGGCAAACCGATCCGCATCACCAGCCTCCAGTCAGTGACCGGAGGAATATTCAACAACGCTGATATCATGCGGCTTGACTACAGTGCTGAATACAATTGCGACAAAGTGGAAAAACGCGAAGGCTTGTTGTTGCTTCATTTGAAGGCCAAGACCCGAGCCGTTGCTTACGACAGCATAAAAATGTGGCTGGACGAAAAGAAGCTTCTTCCTTCTAAAATCGAGTGTTTTGCTTCATCCGGCATGCTGATCAAGACCCTTTATTTTAAAAAAGTTCAGGATTTTGGCGACGGTATTGTACGTCCGGCCGTGATTGAGACGGACAGCCCGCTGCATAAAGGATATAAATCGGTGATGATCTTTGCCAAGATAAAGAATAAAGACCTTCCCGATGAAGCCTTTACCCTAAATTTTCTTTCCAGAGTCGAAAGCCTGCGATGAACAAAACGCAGTTCAGATTTAGTGTATATGTGATGGGTTTGTTTTTTATTTTTTTACAACCGGCTTTCTGCCAGGACGAATATCAGTTTGATCTATCGGAAATTGAAAAGGAGATCGAAAAAAAACCTTACTACCTCGGTGGTTTTCTTGAATTCAGGCCGGTTGTTTTCGGCCTGGATCGTAACGCTGTTTTCTATAAGCTTAAATTCTTTGATGAGGACGAGGGGGCAACCCAGGAACAGTATAATTTTGGCCTGCGCCTGGAGGGGGGGTTTCAGAAGGGCATGGGGAGTCTTTACTTCAGGGCTGACGGCCTTCTGTGGCATGACTACCAGGGATGGGATGATGATAGCGTTCTTCAGGAAGGGTACCTATCCTTAAAGCCGAGCCCGAGTTTCACGCTGAATACCGGCAAAGAAGTGGTCCAGTGGGGAAAAGGCTATGCCTTTAACACCGTGGCCTTTGTTTCGCGCCCCAAAGACCCTGATGACCCCACCGAGGCCCTGGAGGGCTTTTATGTAGTCTCGGCCGACCTGATCAAGAGCTTTATGGGGCCTTTGAAAACCGTGGCCCTAACACCGGTCATCCTGCCGGTCACGGAGGACATAAACGATGATTTTGGTGAAGTGGACCATATCAATTTTGCCGCCAAGCTTTATTTACTTCTCTGGGACACCGATATGGACCTTCTTTTTTTTACCGGGGATAGCCGAAGCACCCGTTTCGGCTTTGATTTTTCGAGAAATATAAAAACAAATTTTGAAATCCACGGGGAACTGGCATGGATCAACGACTTTGAAAAGAAATCCATTGACCGCCGAGGAAATCTCTCCATCGATGAGTCGGACATCCTGCGATATCTTTTCGGTATTCGTTATCTTACCGACGACGAAATTACCTTCATCCTTGAATACTACCACAACGGCGGAGGAATCAGCCGGAATAGCGCTAAAAACTTTTACCGTTTTGCTGACCGGGCGTACGACACATTTCTTACCACCGGCGACAGTTCCCAACCCACCCGGGCATCTAATTTATCCAAGGGCACCCTGACCATCGCCAAACCGATGCGCAATTATTTCTATTTTCGAGCCAGCTGGAAAGAACCCTTTGATATTCTTTACTTTACACCAGCCATATTTTCCATCGTCAACATAGATGATCAAAGTTTGTCCCTGACTCCGGAGCTTCTGTACAATCCCATAACCAACCTTGAACTCAGGTTGCGCAGTGCCTTTCTGATCGGAGACAAACACACCGAATACGGCGAAAAACTCAATGATTATAAAATAGAATTGAGGGCCAGGTATTTCTTTTAAGATAAGACGACCATAGCGGAACATTTCCTTGAGCGGGTTGCTGGCCGCTGGTTCAGTCTTTCACCAGGATGTTTATCAGGTATCCAACTGCCAGGGAGCCCGCGATGGTAAACAAGGTCAGCAGGACGACGTACATCCCGCCGAAATATGAAATCATGATCGGCAGTAAAAATGGCTTAACTGCCCGGTGGCCTAAAAAAACAGCAATCAATGAATTCGTTGCTCCTTTTTTCCGCAGTTCTTTAAGCAGAGGATACCAGGCGTAAATCGGCCCCATTGAGATAATGCCGGCGGTTGCTTAAAGGATAATACCTTTGCTGCCGGATCCCTGGCCGAGGAATCTGACGATATGCGCCGGCTTTAGAAGCAGATTAATAAAAACCATGAGGGCGAAAACCAGGCTTAACGGTAGCATGAGGTTGCGTAAAATGCCGATGCTGATGCCAAATGCCATGGCGGCTCTGGCCGGACTGAATACAAAAACAACTGCGTAGATCACCAGC
>JAERRP010000750.1 GCA_016735415.1 Desulfobacterales bacterium
TTTCTGTCATCCGCCGACGCCGCCGACCACAATGTCCTTCTTTTCGGCAACGCCGCCAGTGCCGCCGATGCCCAGCATCTGGCAGCGGAATTCGTCAACCGTTTCGAGATCGTACGCCCGCCCCTGCCGGCCATCGCCCTGACCACGGACAGCTCGATTATCACCAGTATCGGCAACGACGAGAGCTTCGAGCGCATCTTCGCCAAACAGGTGGAGGCCCTGGGCCGTCCGGACGATGTCGCCTGGGGCCTGAGCACCAGCGGCAATTCGGCCAATATTCTGGCCGCCTTAACCACGGCCCGCCAGGGGGGATTGCACTGCCTGGGCATGTCCGGCGCCGCGGGACAGCTCTCAGAACAGACGGATCTGCTGTTGACGGTGCCGTCGGATATCACGGCCCGGATCCAGGAAACCCACATCACCATGGGGCATATCCTCTGCCAGCTGGTGGAGCATAAGCTTTTCCCCCACCTGGCCCCTGTCGCCTGAATGTTGGCGAACCCGGGCCGGATCGCCGGAAATAAAAGCACGACCCTTGCCAAAGTCATCAGGGATGTGTAAATAAGAGCCCCTTTGAACAAACAGGGTGCCATAAGGAGCTGAATCCATGCCGATTTATGAGTATGAATGCCAGGACTGCGGGAAAGCCTTTGAATATCTGGTCATGGGCGATGCGGATCCCGAATGCGAGACCTGCCATAGCAAAAAAGTCTGCCGACTGATGTCGGTTTGCGGATTTTACAGCAAAGGAGCGGGGGGCGAAACGGTCAAATCACCGGCTTCAGCCTCGTCCTGCGGCGGTTGCACGGCATCGAGCTGTTCCGGGTGCGGGCACTGATGAGCGCACGCGTACGCATCGGCACCCGTGGCAGCAAACTGGCCCTCTGGCAGGCCGAATGGGTCAAATCCCGCCTGGAAACCCTCCATCCGCAGCTTGCCGTCGAATTGACGGTCATCAAAACCAAAGGCGACAAGATTCTGGACGTGCCGCTGGCCAAGGTGGGCGGCAAGGGGCTTTTCGTCAAAGAAATCGAAGAGGCCCTTCTGGCGCGCCGCATCGACCTGGCCGTTCACAGCATGAAAGACATGCCGGCGGAAATCCCCGTCGGACTTTGCATCGGAGCCATCCCCGAACGCGAAACCGCGGTGGACGCCCTGATCTCCCGTGAAGATCAACGGCTCGAAACACTGGCCCCCGGCGCCCGGATCGGCACCAGCAGCCTGCGACGGTCCTCCCAGCTGCTGCGGGCCCGGCCGGATATTGAAATCGTACCGCTCAGGGGCAACCTCGACACCCGCCTGCGCAAACTGGACGAAGGCCGGATGGAGGCCATTGTCCTGGCCGGCGCAGGCGTCAGACGCCTGGGACTGGAAGGCCGCATCACCCAGCTTCTGGATCCGGAAATCATGCTGCCGGCCGTGGGACAGGGCGCCCTGTGCGTGGAAACACGCATTGATGACCCGGAAATCACGTCCCTGGTGGCACCGCTCGAAGATGGGGGCACCCGCCAGGTCGTAACGGCGGAACGCGCCTTTCTGCACCGCCTGGAAGGCGGCTGCCAGGTGCCGATTGCAGGGCACGCCACCATTGACAAAAATCAATTGACCCTGTGCGGCCTGGTATCCGACCTCAAAGGCCAAACGGTTTTCCGGAAAATACTGGACGGTCCGCCCGCGCAGGCCGCTGAGATCGGCCATCGACTGGCCGGAGATCTCCTGGACCAGGGCGCCAAAGCGGTTCTCGATCGCCTTCAAACGGAGATACCGTGATGAATAAAGGAAAAGTCTATCTGGTGGGAGCCGGCCCGGGCGATCCGGGTCTCTTAACGCTAAAAGGCCAAGACTGCATCACCCGGGCCGACGTGGTGGTGTACGACTATCTGGCGGCCCCCGCGCTTCTGGCCCACGCATCGCCCGAAACCGAATTGATTTATGTCGGCAAAAAAGGCGGCGACCACACCCTGTCCCAGGAGGGTATCAACGGCCTGATAATCGACAAGGCCCTACAGGGCCTGGTGGTGGCGCGCCTCAAAGGCGGCGACCCCTTCATTTTCGGCCGCGGGGGCGAAGAGGTCGAAGAACTCGTGGCGGCCGGGATACCTTTTGAGGTGGTGCCGGGCGTCACCTCGGCCGTGGCGGCGCCGGCCTATGCCGGCATTCCGCTGACCCACCGCGATTACACCTCGACCCTGGCCTTCGTAACCGGTCATGAAGACCCCACCAAAGAAAACTCTCAAATCAACTGGGCTTCATTGGCCGCCGGCATCGGCACCATCGTTTTCTTCATGGGAGTCAAAAACCTGCCGAATATAACGGCCAGGCTCATGGCCAACGGTATGGCGGCCGAGACCCCCGTGGCCCTCGTGCGCTGGGGAACCACCAATCGTCAGCGCCCCGTCACCGGGACCCTGGCCCCCATTGTCGCGATTGCCCGCAAAGCCGGTATCAAGGCCCCGGCCATCAT
>JAERRP010000123.1 GCA_016735415.1 Desulfobacterales bacterium
TAAGTTCTTTTTGGCCCCTTTAGGGAATACCGTGGAATTGCGGGAATTTTTTCCGCCATATCGTAGGTAACATACAATAGGTCTGACCTGGGAACCAAATAATCCACCAACCCCATCTCCTTTAATTCTGTTCCCTTGTACGCACGCGCCGTAAAAAAAATTTCTCTTGTCTTTGCAAAACCCAAAACTTCTACAAACTGTCGCAATCCATCAGGATGGTAAATCAAGCCGAGTTTGGCCGGCGGCATTCCCATCTGAATATGGTCAGCGCCGATACGGATGTCGCAACAGAGTGCAAGGTTAAAACCTGCACCAAACGCATAACCGTTAAGCATGGCGATTGTCGGATACGGATAGTTCCGCACACTGCCAAGCGCCAATTCCAGAGGGATATGATCCTTCATTAGTTCCGCCATCTCCTGTGTCAGTTCCGTGGGGATGGAAAGGACATCGTAGCCGGACGAAAAGGCCTGATCCCCTGCGCCGGTGATCACCACTGTTCGAATGGTTTCATCCGCCGACCATTTTTCCAATGTCAAGTGCAGCTTGATCAACAATTCTTGTGAAAGGGCATTTTTTTTATCTGGGCGATTCAGAATCAGAGTACCGATGCAATCCTTTTTTTCTTCAAGCAAAATATCATTTCCCATTATCACTTTCCTTGTTTCCAGAAAGTTTGAATATACCTTCCAGCATCATTTTTTCTAACAACGATTTTTTATGGTAGCCCGGTTCGACATCAACAATGCGTATCTCATAAAATAGCTTTTTTCCCGCCCATGGGTGATTATTATCCAAAAATAGCCACTCTCCCACATATCCTGTTATGGTGTATACTTTGCTTTCCAGATTAGTGTTAATTCTTCTGAATAAACCGCCAACAACACAATCCGTTTCCGGTAGGTCGCTTTTGCGAATTTTAATGGTATTTTCTTTTTTACGTTTTCCATATCCAAGCTCAGGAGGAATGCGGACTGTTTTGTTTTGACCGGGTCCTAGTCCTTGAATTTGTCGCTCTATCTCGGGGAAAAACCTACCGTGCCCACATACAAATTTAACAGGAGTAGAGGCATGCGTATCGTCAAGTATCTTCCCCGATGAATCTTTAACAACGTAGCACATTGTGACAACGGTGTTTTTCTGGGCGGTCATTCTATTTGGAATAAACATGGAACCAGACCTCTTGAACCAGATATCGGAACTTGGCCTATAAAACCATTTAATTCAGGTTCACGTTAGTCGGGTTGTTCAGAATATAACGGTTGGGAGTTTTTTTTACCCCTTTTAAATTTAGGGAAAAGCAAAATACATACCAACCTTCAGTATGCACACAATTCGATAAAACGTGAGGGTTGTATGTCCACCCTTTTCTACTAACTGTGTACCATTATAGTTTCTTTAGCACTTGCTAAATCCGATATTTCTGGACAGGCATCGGGCATATGTCATTCGTATTCGGAAAAAATCGGCCATAGTGCCCCAGAAAGGTCATAATGGCCGATAAATTTTATAAATTTACAATGCCCAACGAGTTCTGAATACCAATTTATACCAAAAGAAAACTTAATTTGCATGCTATTCATGGACGTTGCAAGGCATCATTTAAGCCTGCATCCTCATTTTGTCATGGCATCATAACTACTTGGCAAGAAGTTTGCGTTCTTTAAGATTTGCTTCTATTAATACGGGCCAAATATCAGGGCCTGATGCGGCCGACCCATAAATAAGATGAAAGGA
Organism: Desulfobacterales bacterium; assembly: GCA_016735415.1. The sequence continues at coordinate 1,738 of JAERRP010000123.1, forward strand.
GAACAATATGTGAGAGGTGGCAATAGCTGGGGTAGGAATGACAAAGTTTGGTGTCTCCCAGAAAACAAACATTGAAATGTTCGCCGACGCCGGCCTTGAAGCAATTCAAAATTCAAATATAGAACCAGACGATATTGAAGCATTATTATTCAGTAACTGTCTATGTGATTTTGAGGAAGGGCAGATTCACATGGCGCCTTTTGCTCACTCCGTCATAGGCCTTCCCATGTCTGCTCCGGCAACTCGTTTTGAAGGGGCCTGTGCGACGGCTACAGTGGCCGTGCGCCATGCAGCGCTTCTTGTCGCCGCGGGTGTGTACGATGTGGTTTTAGCCGGAGGAACCGAAAGAACGACTGTCATGGGGACGTCTCTGGCAACACGGACATTTGCCATGGCCTGCCATGCCCAGTACGAAACCCCGACAGGTCTGACGTTCCCCGGGGTTTTCGGCATGGCCGCCCATATGTATTACAAAAAATACAATATCCCCCTTAGGGAACTCAAGACACATATGGCGGAAGTCAGTGTTAAAAATCATTTCCACGGTTCAAAAAACCCTAATTAATGATGCCTAAAGAATGAGACCCCGTAAAGCCGAAATTAACATAACCGGTGCCGTGACAGATTATAAATGGGTAATCTTCGGCCTGCTGAGCACTTCCCATTTTTTAATGGCCATGTGCCATTTTTCATGGGGACCGTTAGGCCCTATTATAAAAACTGAACTCAATATCAATAACAATCAGTTCGGTTTCATCATATCGCTCATGTATTTTTCAATGGTGGTTGTCTCGATTCCTTCAGGGATACTTGTTGACAGACGCGGTGTAAAATGGATGCTTTCTACTTCAAGTTTTCTAGTCGGAACGGGTATTTTGATTTTACCCTTAAGCACACTGTACGTCTATACGGCAGCCGCAGCTATGCTGATCGGCGCCGGATACGGAATGATCAACCAGATTACAACAAAAGGGATTGTCTCATGGTTCGAACTGCGTGAGCGCGGTACAATCATGGGTATAAAACAGATAGGAGTGACTATCGGAGGCGGTCTGATCGGGGTTTATATTCCTTTCCTGGGTTTGTATATTGGCTGGCAAAACGCGCTTTTCCTTCTTGGTGTGGCAGTAATCGCCATCTCTATTTTGTCTTTATTATTATACACAGAAAAACATGAACCGGCTCCGGGAAAAGTTCAGCAACCGGCTTTGGCAAAAAAAATATCGTCCCCAAAAGAAAGTCTTAAAGAGATCATTTTTGATCGGAAGCTTTTGATTGTAACATTTCTTGCTTCGCTTCTCGCCTTCTGTCAGGCTTGTACCGCATCTTTTTTGGTGGTCTATGCGAAAGAGACATTTGCACTTACCCCGCTAATTGCCGGAAGCCTGCTGACAGTCGCAATGGCCGGCGGAACGATCGGCAGGATCATTTTCGGAATGCTCAGTGACAAGACATTGAAAGGAGACAGGATTATCCCTCTTGCGCTGATCAGCATTATTGGCTCTGCGGCAAGCCTGTCGCTGGCAGTCATCGGAGGCAGGATCCCTATCCAGATCATATTTATGATTTCCTTTGCCCTGGGAATATCCTTTATGGGATGGAACTCTCTTGGAATGGTTTTGTTGGCGGAAATGGGAGGCAGTGATCGTGTAGGATCTGTTCTGGGCATTGTGTTTACGGTTGCCTGGGGGGCCATGGTGCTGGGCCCCAGTGTATTTGGATATATTGTAGACAGAGGCGGCTATCTTTGCGGCTGGTGGATGCTGGCCGCCCTTTCGTTATTGGCATTCGCTGGTTTCATGTATCTTGCAAAACTGTCAGTTAAGAACATCCACCATAGTTTATTTTCCAAAGATAAAATTTGATCATAACGCGGATATCGGACAAAATAGCCATTTGTGGATCGGCACTAGGGGATTTAGTATTTACCAAAATACCTGTGAAGATTTCTTCAAACTGCAAAAAGGAGGTATCCATATGAAGACATCTACTCTGGTTCGCAAGGGAGTGTCACCAGAAATGGTGGAGCTGATTTCTCGGCTAGTAGCGTTTATCCCATGGCCTGCCCGCCGTCAAGCCATGGGGGATGTGACTTTAATTGTCTTAAATGGCAAGCCTCGTATTGCTGAAAAGGAATTTGGCCGGAACAGATATGGACCTGGGGCCCGGTCTGTCAATTAAAGTGGATTCGACCTTTGTCGCTGACGCGGTTGATTCATATGATCTGGCAACCCTGTCGCCCTTGACCCCAATGGGTCAAGGGTTTCTATAATAATCCACAACTCCATCAAGCGGTCACCAGATAGGTAGACCACAGTTGCGTTCTCCAAACAAACAATTTCCATGCGGATAGATCTAGCGGAATCGGACTTCCAATGTGAACCCGGTTTGCCGAATTGGGGAAAATGATCGTCCCGCTTTTCCATCGATATAAATTTCGTTAAAATCATCGACAGCACGCCATTCTCATTTGATTTTTCCTAAAAGGGTGCTGGCGATTGTATTTTTTTGAATTTCCCGGGTTCCTTCATAGAGTTCCGTAATCTTGGCGTCACGATAAAAACGTTCAACTTCATATTCGGCCATATAGCCGTATCCGCCATGGAGTTGAATTGCCTCGTCGGCGACTTCCACAGCCGTTCTTGCAGCGAACATTTTTGCCATGGAAGTCAATTTTGGATCGATACGGTCTTTGTCAAAATTCCAGGCTGCTTTATAGACAATGAGCCTGGCCAGTTCAATCTTGGTCGCCATATCCGCAATCTTATGCTGCGTTACTTGAAACTGGGCGATTTTACGCCCGAACTGCTCCCGGGATTTGACATAAGACAGTGCACGATCATATGCTCCCTGGGCGATACCAAGGGCCTGGGCTGCGATCAGAATTCGACTTTCGTCAAAAAATTCCAAAACATGATAAAAACCCCGATTTTCTTCACCAAGGAGATTTAATAGCGGTACGCGTACGTCTTTAAAATTTACCTCCGCAGTATAAGTAAGGCTGATCCCCATCTTCGGTCCCACGTCGCTGATTGAAAGACCCGGTCGGTCAGCTTCAACGAGGATGACGCTCAGCCCTTTGTATCCCGGTTTGACCTCGGAATCTGTCTTACACAGAACACTGTAGAAGCCGGCCAGTGGCCCGCTGTTGGTTATAAACATTTTTGAACCGTTGATGACCCATTCGTCCCCGTCTTTCTCTGCAGTTGTATCCATGGACGTAATATCTGATCCATGATCGGGTTCCGTGAAAGCACCGCAAGAAAGTATTTCCCCTTCTGCTACCCTGGGAAGCCAGGTGGACTTCTGATCTTCCGTTCCGAAACGCATAATTATTTCAGAAGCAAAATCAGCTATTACCAGGCAAGTGCCAACGGTGGAATCTCCTCTGCACAGTTCTTCAGCGACAAGAATATTTTCAAAAACCCCCATCCCCTGGCCGGAATAATCTTCAGGAAAGTGAATACCGATAAAACCAAGATCCGCAGCTTTCTTCCATAACGCTTCGGGATATAGGTGCTTTTCTACCAGGTTATGAATAATGTCTTTTTTAAATTCACCCTTTACATATTCCCTTACCGCTTTTTGAATATCCTTCTGTGATCTCGTGAGCTCAAACTCCATTTAACCCCCCTTTGATAATAGTGATTGTCCGAAAAATACTATGTTAGCATAGCAAATCGATCCGTCGTTGCGTTGCCAATGCGCTGCGGAAGCAGTCTCAAAGCGAGTGTTAACTTTTTTTAAAATGCTATTGTGTATTTGCGCAAATTGCATGCGATAGCTATAACCCCATTGTTTTAGCAACGATCCCCTTCATGATTTCACTGGTACCGGCAAAAATCGGCAATACCCGAACGTCGCGGAAAGTCCTGGCGATAGGGCAATTTTGAATGGGTCCGTCCAAACCGAAAAGATCGAGGCTTTTTCTCGCCACCCGATTTGCCATTTCGGTTGTCCAATATTTAGCCATGGATGTTTCCGCGTTAATATCTTTACCTTCCATATGATCGACAATCAGTTTGTCCAGAAAGGTTCTCCCGAGTTTGACTTCTGTGGCGATTTCCACCAGTTTAAATTGGTTGGACTGTAATTTGGATATCGGTTTGCCGGAAATTGATTTGGTCTTACAGTGGGCGACTGTCTGCTCACAAATATATTCTGCGGCAGCCACGGCCATAATGGAACAAACCAAGCGTTCCTGTTGAAGTTTCTTCATGAGCATGATGAAACCATTTCCTTTTTTACCGAGTATATTATCTTTGGGAATACGGCAACCGGAAAAAAAAAGTTCGGCGGTATCCTGACTGCGCATGCCCATTTTATCAAGTTTGTTTCCCTTTTTAAATCCGGATGTACCCTCTTCCACCAGATACAGGGAGATAGCGGCATGCGGATTTTCCACGGAAGGATTCTTGGCAGCCACAATAACAAGATCGCAGTGAATACCGTTTGAAATGAAAGTTTTGGCCCCGTTAATTACAATCTCTTCTCCTTCTTCCTCCGCGGTCGCGGTCATTGATGCCAGATCGCTCCCGGCATCCGGCTCCGTCATGGCAACTGCCAGGACAATGTCGCCGGACACACAACCGGGAAGGTATTTGTGCTTTTGTTCCTCGGACCCGTACGCAGAGATATATGGAGCAATAATGTCGCTGTGAAGCGGCGCCATAAGCCCGTAATGATTGGTCCGGGCAAGTTCTTCATTGACAATTACGGCGTAAAGAAAGTCATGGCCGGGCCCCTGGTAGCGTTCGGGAACGGTCGTGCATAACAGCCCCTCTTTTCCCATCCGTTTCCAGATATCCCTGGGAACCATCTTGTCCTTTTCCCACTGATCTACGAAAGGGGTAACTTCGTTCTCCATAAACGTTCGGACATGCTCCCTGAACCGCCGGTGGTCTTGTGTGTATTGCAAAATGTCCATGCACAACTCCTTTGCTCGTCGAAATGTCCTTGTAAGCCACATCACTCTCGACCGGGTATCAAGAGGATGTGTTGGATAGAAAAAATCCGGATTGTCTTACGGGTTAAATGCTTTATATCGAACGCCGGCTTTTCAAAAAAATGAAAGCCGAGGGTTCACCCGTCGATTGAGATGTTTTGGCGTCGGCTTTCGAACCCACGGATCTGGTTTTCACGCATGTATTCAACTCATCCGCCAAAGGCAATATCGGTGATGTCCACTGGTGCCGATTCATTGGTCATTACCGCATCCATCCGACCGAGAGTTACGGGAAGCATGGAGTTGATAAAGTAGCGGGCTGTTTTGATCTGTCCATCATAAAATGCGGTGCCTTTGTTCTTCTCAATCTTTTGACTTTTCTTTTCATCATCCACGTTACCCATGATTTCCGACAGCTTTGACTGGGCCGTCACAGCTCTCCAGAGGAGCATCCAGGCAACAACTACGTCTCCGGCAATGTCCCCGAACGGGGTGGCATGAGCAAATGCCTCAAGAGCCTTTGAGGAAGCTGCGATTTTTCCGAGATGCATTGCGGTTTGGCCGAATTTACCAAGTACGCCGTCAAGATTTTCCCCAAGGTCCTTTAACTCAGGTAGGGCCTTTGCCTCGGACGCTGTCTTGCTGATGTCTGCCAGCAGATCCATAAAAACTTTGCCTTTCTTCATGCCGATCTTTCTGCCAAGCAGGTCCAT
>JAERRP010000460.1 GCA_016735415.1 Desulfobacterales bacterium
GACAACCTATCGCACTGCCCGCCGCAAGGGCAGTTATAAGAAACTCATCGTTGAGGACCTGATCATCAATTACTTCCCGACGAGGAGGTACTTCTATTGGAATCCGGCGCGCTATCCGAGGTTTCCCATGGGTGTTCCGAGCGCTGGCCCCCTGAACGGCGCATACATTGACCCCGCGGATCGTACGGTTGAGGTGACGAGGAAACTCAGGAGGCTTGAAGCAATTCCCTTCGGGATTATTAATGCCGTTGCCGGCCAGCATACAGCTATGATCGTAGAGGGCTACGTGTATGAGGTACACTGGGATAAGGGGCCGAAAGACAATGACCTGTTTGAAGCGCGGCCCTTCAAGACTTGGGCGAACGGACGGTGGGGGGACGGGATTATCCACGTCCCCGCACCTTACTGGCAGAGCCATCGGGCTAATCCGGAGGAATTGGAATCGATAGATTAGCCCACGAACGGGCTGGCTGTGCTTATCAAACCATTGGATAGGATGACTCGACGATATGGCAAATTATAAACGAGACGTGATGCGCGATAGCCGCCGGCAGTGGATGTGAGTTAGCTGGATCATTGGAGCCGCTCTCCTCGCGGGACTCGTCCCCAATATACTACTGGGGTGGCCTCCCCCAGCGCCTCGGCTGGAGAAGGCCTCTGACATTCTGGAGAAGATCGGCTACCGCATTGTGGAGTCCTTCGAGGTGTACCGGCGCAACATCCCGGAGTGGCGCGCGATCGATTTAGAGGCCGTTGGCGTCCTGTCCGTGAAGAGCGCCTTCCCGGTGACTGTCGGCCGTCCGATCTACTATCGCTTTACATTTAAAGAGGAGATTTTCGCAAACACTGGTGCGGCGACTCGCCGCCGCGATGAGCGCATGCTCAAGAAGCGGGAGAGCTCGATCTCGCAGTCGAAGGACTTCGGCGTTATGCGGATGTTCCGGATCGGCGAAGCACTTTACACCATTGGCACGGACGTCGTGATGTTTAAAGCCGAGTTGGACCGGCTGACGGCTGGCATACAGAGACTGCTAAAGCTGGAGGCCTTTGAGGGGAATGACTGCAATCCGGTAAAACCTGTGCACGACTCGCGACAGCGCATTGTCGAGGAGCTTCGAAGGCCCGTGAACGAACGGCTTACCATCGCGCTAGTCCAGCAGGCATTAAACGAGCGGTCGTATGACGCGGGGAACGCTGACGGGCGCATGGGCCCACTAACGCGTCGCGCTCTAAGCAACTTCCAGCGGGTGAACGGACTGGCCGTCACCGGCGGCACCATTGACTCCGCCGTGATCAACGCCCTGACTATCCCCAAGGATCCGATCTCGCACTATCTGACCCAGGCAGCCTCCGCCCAATAGGATCGGCCGCTTGGGACAAAAAAAGGTCAAAGGTAGGAAATAGAGGACGTCCATTGGGTTATTGAAATCATCTTTTTTTTTCTTGTTGCAACCAATATTTCAATGGATGTCCCCCTATTTCCGCAACAATACCCTTTATCCGCCAATCATAACAGTTAGGCATCCAACAGCAATTGAGCCCCCGTGAGCTGTCATATCTCCCATGCGGGCCGCCGGCATGCCGCCGATCAGGACAGTCGCTGATCCCTTAGCAATCAAATCAGGCGGGCCGACACAGGCCGCCATGTCACCCACCCTGGCCGCCGGCATGCCGCCGATCAACACCGTCGGACAGCCTGGCGGAAGAATTGGACCTCCGACGTGGGGAACTGGCGGGATACCCGGGGTTACCATTGGGCACGTATGCATATCTCCTGCTCTTGCTGCCGGCGGCATAAAAACACCTCACTATTTATCTCGTTTGAGTTTGCAGGTTAGGTTGAGAAACGAAACTCAGCACGCTACCCACCACAACCTGTTTTGTGATGACTTCTTTCCCTACGCCGTTTCCCAGGCATCTTTGTCCAGGTTAGGAAACGTGATCCGGCACGTGCCTGAATCAATCCCTTCCACGCGGGCAAAGCCTTCATTGTCCAGCGTCCCTTGGGCCACGGACCCATCAGGCAGCGTAATCTTATACTTTTCCCCCGGCACCGGATTATCCTCTTCATCCACCAGTTCGATTTCGATCCAACTCTTTTCTTCTATATCCTCTTCGCTCGGTTTGTGAGGCTTGACCTGTTCCGAGCCGTACTTGCCTTCCTTTTTTTCGATCTGTTTGGCCTTGACCCTGGCTACCTCGCCGGGATTGGCTACATCCGCATCTTCGGCTATTTCTGGGGCAGCGGGTGCGACGGCCTGGCCTGCCTTGCCATCTTTTGGGTTCATTCTCGCTGATTCCTTGATTAGGATCGTGAATTTTATAAATTACCCAGAATTACTTGTTCTTGTGCCCGTCTTCCGTGTTGCATCAATGGCCACAGACTCCGAGTATGCAACCATTGATGCGCCTTGAAGACGAACAAAAATCCTGCACAAAATTTGGATACTTATTTTATTCCAACTCCCTTAGTTGATCTTCACCACCCCACCCTCAATAGTTGTCATCGCGTCGCCCTTAATGGTCGTGTTGGTAGACTTGAGTTTTGCCTGGGCCGGTGATTCGAGTGTCAAACCGGCAGTGCCCTTTACGCTCACCGTACTCATAGCATCAAGTACGATTTCGCCTGTCGTGCCGATCTTGATACCGCCCGATTCGATCGCGATATAGGACTGGCCGACCTTTACGGTTATGTTTGTCATACCTTCGATTACAACATTGTCGGCCTTGAGGTAGTAATCGTTGGTTGTCTGCTCAGAGTGGTTGGCCCTGAAAACCTCGATAACATCGCCCTTGACGGTGAAGGAATGGCTTTTTCCAACCTCTTTTGCCTCCTTGCCTACAAGTTTCAGATGGCGGTCCTTGCCGATCTCTTCCATATGGTCCGCGTCGACCTTTTCGTTGCGATTGTTTTCGACATGCTCGTGTTTGTCTTTCTTGACTACCAGATGGCGGTTGTTGCCGATCCACTCAAAACGGTCGTTTTTGACGCGGATATCATAGTTCTTTTCGGCATGTACAAAAATTTGTTCATTGTCCTTTTTGTCTTCGATTCGGATCTCATTAAAACCTCCACCGCCAAGGGAGGAACCTGATTTTATCGTACTTTTGGTTTTCTCGCCAGGGAGTCCGTAGGGTGGCATATTGGCACCGTGGTAAACGCGGCCTGTGATAATGGGCCTGTCCGGATCACCTTCGAGAAAATCAACGATGACTTCATGCCCTATTCGGGGAATATACATGGCACCCCATCCCGCCCCTGCCCATACCTGGCTGACACGTATCCAGCAGGAACTGTTTTCATCATTTGTTCCCTCTCTATCCCAATGGAACTGCACCTTGACTCGGCCATACTCGTCGGGATAGATTTCTTCCCCTGCCGGACCTACGACAATTGCTGTTTGAGCGCCTTCTATCACCGGTTTTGGGGTAAGCCTGGGCGGCCGGTACGGGATATCAAAGGGAATACAGGTAAAACTGTTGGTATAGGATGCTCCCTCCCCTTCTCCAGAGCCCCCCACAGCCTCGTATGCCCCATGGTTGACGGAAACCAGGACATAAGATTTATCATTCATCTCATTCCGATAGTGCTCCGACAAATCGTACCGGTACCCGCTTGAAAAGGCTCTGCAGGTGCTTGTTCCGGTTATGTTGGTAATTTTTGCCTCTTCCTCTTGAATGCGTATGTTGGCTAATCGGTCACCTTCGATCCTTGTAGTGTATTCCGCCGGATAGTCATATATTTCGCGCTCCCCTGGCCCCATGGGATTTTGACTGGTAACCTCTACCTTCAAATCGGTGGCAGGTATCTCAAAATTAAAATCATTAACAGTGTATTTGCCGACCCTGATTTCTTGCATTTTATCCAGGCCGGTTATCACATCTTCCTCCAACGTACCGCCGCCGCTCACGTGATGATATCGGGCAGATTTCTGGTTGGGGCAGGGTTTATGTTCCTCAGGGGAATCGGCCAGGATCATGGTATGTTTGTTGTTTTC
>JAERRP010000017.1 GCA_016735415.1 Desulfobacterales bacterium
TGTTGTCATTGTCTTTTCCTTTCGTTTGTATTGATTTGGATAAAATTGACATAAATTATTAAATTTCAAACCGCTTACTCTCATTCTCTATCACCCCCCTTTTATGTTAGTCCGTCAATTCGCGTACGTCCTTTCTCGTTTGATAGGATCTTTGCAATGCGTATATTTTTTGGGTCACATATGTGCCACCGCATTGCCGCGTCAGATTTTCTTACTCCTTTGGTTATTGGTTTCTGGTTTGTTGGTTTTTGCCGAAACTGCAATGCTTCATTCCTTTCAACGAATCATCAAAGAGCGCCAATGGCGTTGCTATCCGGCAGGAATGGTAATATCGGGGGCCTTTTCTACGCCGCCCGTCTCAGCGAGAGTGAAGAGAAACAGTAAGAACGAAAACATTCGTTTAGAAAGGAAATCGCGATCATCAATATAAAACCAGTGATCTCGATATTTGACGGTAATGAACGCATCGTCCGGTTCCTCGGTGCTGCTTTGAATCCGAACCTTGCCCCGCACATCGTCCGTAGGATCAACCCTATCATAGAGCCCTGAACTCGCCCGGTTCTCTGCAACGTCCTTGGCAGGAACCTCCACACGGGCCGCCAGTTCGGCCGTGATCTCAATCATGGAGCGGGTTAGCATGGCGATCTCCCGATCGCCTTCGGGTATTGAACCGTATACCAGATTGAATTCCCTTGCTTCAAGGTTGAGGCCCAGCAACTCCCTGACAGCAACAAACTCCGGAGCGATTGCCTCATCCAGTTTCTGTGGAAAGAACATGACAGAGGTTTCCTTACCGTCTTTTCGCTCGATACGCATTCCCAACCCTCCGGATTGTTGAATCCGGGTGAAAGCAGCCAACAGACGGTCCCAGTCGGGGTGCTCTTCTCGGATGATCAACCGTGCGGCTGATTGGTTGTGTATCCCATTTATGGCTCTTACGCAGACGAGAAACAAGAATTCCATCGGCCAGCCGGCCTGGATGAGGGACAAAAGCGCAGAGGGAGGAATCGGTTTCAGAAGGGACCTTGTGAATTTTTGACCGGTGAGCGGACTATAGGTGATTGTTGGGCGATCAGTGTATTTTCCGCCGGCGTCCACACGGGCAGTGTCTTTTAACAGGCCACCACTGAAGGAAGCACCGGCACTGAGTTGACTTTCAAGAGAGTATTGATTAATGATCGAAACTACTTCGAGAAAGACCGGTGTGTCGCCATAGCGCACTTTGACAATATTGAGGAGCATTACGCGTTTCCAGGAGTCAGCTACCGCGGTGGCATAGTCGAATCTGTCCCGGGCGATGGTTTTCGGTCCCATCGCTGCGCAGCCAGACAGAAAGAAAACCACTAATACTGCCATGCTGACCGTCAGTCTTGTTAACCTATTCATCATTTTCTCCCGCAGATCGATAATCATCAGCCTTGAAAACGGTAGACTTCAAAGCCTTCTAAGGTTAACTTGAAAACGGCATACTTTAAAGCCTCCTAAGGTTAACTGGTATGCATTGACTGTACATCATGAGCTTTTTCTCCAACTATTAGGGTCTATTCAACCTGGTGACATCAAAAATTGATAAGACTCGTTTCTTAAGGGAAAATGTAGAAAAATTCGTCTTGTGTGTCAATAAAAATGGCAATTTGAGAATTTAGGCTGGATAGGATTTCATCCTTTTTGTCTTGCCGGCGATCAAATATACATGTGAACCGTGAACAATTACCTAAAATGTTTGTTTGATAAGCACGATAATTTTAAAGATGACTCAGAAGATAATCTGGAAACGAACCTGCAATATATCGGCGATGCCATCTTCAATTGGAGGGGGCGTTTCTCGATCTTTGGCTTTGGCTCGGATATAATTAAGCATAAATCGGGTGTTCTCAGAAAGATACCAGTTTAGACCTCCGGTGAGATCATATTCCCGTCCCCCTCTAATACTCCCTCCATTTAAATCCACGTAGGAGAACCTTAACGCGACCTCCAAAGCCCCCCACCCCCCATCAAGGAGATGGAAGTCGCTCTTTGGCTTTATTCCGGAAAAAACGCCGTTTGATCTGTCGTAATTTCGATGTTCTCCGGTAATAAAGTAGCTTCCGTATAAATAGAAACCCCAGAACCCGGGGTTATCGGCTGCATCTGAATCTACAAACAGATGGAAATATTCCCCTTGGAAAGAAAGAGGGCCCGAGACCATTGCCAGTTCACCGCCGAAAAGATTCGCCCCTTCCGCGGGGAACTGTTCGGTGTTGACAAGCACGTCGTTGGTGAGACGGGATTCGGGATGTGCTCTTAGCTTCATATCGGATTCGGTCCTCTGTTCATTTCGAAACTGATGGCTGTAGGAAAGACCCAGGTGGAGGAGTTGCCGGCCATTGTCTGCATACCTGGGAAGGCCCGTGACACGCGCGGTCAGGGCAGTTCCAAAGGCCTCACTCAATTGATCATTGAACTCTACGGCATCATTCAAAGACCCTGTAATCAGGAAAGCCCCTGCTGCCCAGGTCATGTGATCATCCAAGATTGTGTTATTGCACATGATCCCCATATTCCGACCCGGGGAAAAGGCTTCGGCGGGTCGTTAAGTCGGTTCATTGCGATATTGTTAATGGTGAAAACGATTTGACCGAGTTAACAAATGCGGTACCTGACAATATGTCGCT
>JAERRP010000755.1 GCA_016735415.1 Desulfobacterales bacterium
ACTGACAATTCCCGAATTTCTTTTCCGTTTTGATCTTTTCCAAAATCGTCGAATGGCCGTTGGTATCATAGTCTTGTCGAATATCGTCCGCCGTATATTCGAAACAATAGCAAACCAGATTACGCATCCATCGCATCCTTTTCAGTTGGCGCTTTTCGCATGACCACAGATGTCGACACCCCGGGTCCAATAACTCGCTTCACCTCGGCGCCAGCAGCCGGTCCACTTTCGACTTTACCTGCATCTTCAACAACTCCCCCAGACCCAGTTTCCCCCTGGCTCGGCCGAGGGCATAAACGGATGTCATCATATTCCTGGAGATCTTGGTCTGGACGTTTTCGGGTTTGCGTTTCAAGATCAGGGATTCTGTCGGACACGTTGAAACGCAAAGCCCACAACCGATACAACGGTCAGCATCCAGAGCGACCCGCCCATCAACCAGGCTGAGTGCTTTCATCTGGCAGCGCTCCTGGCATACACCACATCCCTCACAGGTATCTGGTTGGGCCTCTATTAAAAACGGAGACGATACCCACGCTGCGGGCTTGGGAAATCGGTTTATGGTTCTCAGAGCGGCGCAACAGCATCCGCAACAACAACAGATATAATTAACTTCCCTGGAATTGCCGGGCTGAAGGACCAAACCGACTTCATTTGCCTGTTGAAGTACTTCCAGAATCTCCTGCTTATCGCTGGCTCGGCCGAAACCGTTTCTAACCGCAAAATCCGCTGCGATCCCGAACGTGAGACAATTCTCTTCCGGTTTGTCGCAACCTTCCCCCACAAGCTTGCGTTCACGTCGGCAGATGCAGGGGCTGATAGAAAAGCGGTCATGGTTGGCAACGAGTTCCTCGGCTTTCTCATAAGTCAAAACTTTCAGTTCATTATGGATGCTCTTGCCCACCGGGATGGTCCTCAGTTGCGGAATTTTCCAAGCCGTATCCTTCAGATAGGGTATATATTCTTCCATGTCTTTAACCAAGCCCGGGGCCAGATCATTCACATGAAATTCCCATATTCCGATGACAAATTGGGCGGCCATGTAAGCGGGTTTTCCAGGCATCTCCTCAACCCGAAACAGCAAACCTTTTTTCGCCATGCCCTCCAGCCGGCGGGCCGCCTCCTCCTTGCTGATTTTGGCCCGTCGGGCGACGACCCCCGGCGCCTCGGGAATCAAGGTCAGGTATAGGGCCAGTTCCGCCTCTTCAGGCCTGAAAAGACGTTTCAGGATGCGTATTTCCACGTCGGTTGCGGTCGGAGGAAATCCTCCCGGGAGGTTGTCCATGTGGCCTGCCAGTTTTCGGTAAAGATCAGCCGCCATGATGATCTCCTCATTTTTGGTTTTAAAAGCTCCCCGTGGCGGTGCGTGACAGGTGCCGGTACAGATAGCGAATCGAATAGGATCGCAGAAAGTGGGTTATTTCATGGCGTGGTGGTGGTGCAGAATGTGATTTAAAATATATCCTCGCGCCGGTGCGGTGGCCCCGGCTCATCACGTGATCAGACGCGCCCGGATATTCCATTCGCAGGAGTCCCGCCATGGCGCTTTATAGGAATATAATATCCAATTTGTCATTTTCAAAGATCGGACCCTATTCTATCCTGGTTTTTTTGACAGCCCCCCTTCAACGCCTTAATATTTGGGTATTCCTTCACGTCTGATGAATCGGTTTGTCACTGATTTTCATGTCGCCACTTCCATTATCTGAATTTGCGTCCGCTTCAAGTTTTCATCGGCCACACCGCAGGCAGGATTATCCTATCGGGTTGTCCGTTGGCAGGAGCATCATGATTTTTCAGCCCGGCGGAGCGGGCGACATTATTTTCAGGACCCGCGCGTGGGTCAGCATCTCAGAAAAGGAGGAAACCATGGTTGTCAAGGTGCTCATTAAACGACGTTTTAAATTGGAAAACCTCGATCAGGCGTCCCAAATTCTTATCCGGGCCCGCTATGAAGCCATGAAAATGGATGGCTACATTACCTCGGAAACCTGGCGCGATCTCCATGATCCTTCCCGGATCACCGCCGTTTCCATGTGGCAGTCCCCGGAGGCCTGGAACCGCTGGTATGGCAGCAGCCAGCGCAAAGAGTTTACGGTGGAGCTGGAAAAGATCATGACGGCCGGGGAAAAGATCGAGCCCTATGCGTTAGGGTTTCAACAGACGACTTAACGTACCGCAAGATACCTGTGCATTGAGGGGAAAGGAGAACAGCTATGGCCTATGGCATCCACATCCACGTTCAATGTCCTCATTGCGGCGTGTCCCTGATGACGCCCAACCCGAAAATCGATCAGTTGGATTCGATTCAATTACAGGTAAAAATCGGCAACCGGATCGGGCATCTTTACCTGAGTCAGGTTTACGGCAGTTATGAGAAGATTTTTGAAAATGTCGAAGATCTTCCTGATGCCGTAGTGGAGTGCTCCTGCCCCCATTGCCACCGCCCGTTCCCGGTTCATCATTCCTGCGCTATCTGTAACGCGGCCGTCATCGAGCTGGATCTGAAAGTCGGCGGGATCATCAAGGTGTGCAGTCGCAACGGATGCAAACACCACTCCCTTGAGTTCGAGGACAGCCAGGACGCCTTGGATCTGTTCCGAAGTCAGGATGCGTCAGGCTTATTTTAAACCCGGGGGAATAAACGGGCGGAACTATTCCAGTTTAAGGTACAACCTGACTGTTTTTCCAGCCTCGCCCCCCTCTGGAAAATCAATTTTAGCAGTATTGGCGCCCTTCAGGGTTTGAAAAGGCCCTTTAAAGGTAATTTGGATCGAATCCAAAATTTGTGATGGATCGGCAACCGACACTTTCAATCCGGTATTTTCTTTTTTAAGCAATACCAAACAGGGTTGGTCAACTTCAATACCACCAAATACCTTCGCCTGGCCGGCCTTATAGAATACAACGCCGGCCATGGAATTATCAGCCGTTTTAACCATTTGCAAATCAAAATGATTCCAAATTTCGAATGGATTTTTCAACTCCATATCCGCCAAAATACTTTTGGTGGCCTTGGGGATCAGAATGCAGGAATACTTTTTCCCGGAAGGATTTATTCCGTGTTCGAACCACAACTTGAATAAGCGGGCATCGATTTTATCATCCGGATACCTCGAAGCGACACGATGCCAGGACCCCTCTACGGCCCCGGTTTCCAGTTTCAGTATTCCTCCCGCAGGGAAAAAGTAGCCCACCTTGTCGTGCAAAATCCAGGCTGGATTATGTAATGTTTCGTTTGGCATCGAAAGGACTTCTTTGTCGTCCTTTTTAATATCTACATCTCCCCGAAAAAACGTTTGGTTTACAGAGGTGGTTACGGGATGACCCGCTGTAGAAGTTATGCCCGCCCCCAGACAAACAATTTTGTTATTGAATGTAAACCATGACTTTCTGGCCTTCAAACCATCCCGCTTGTACGCCATTACGGCAATCCCATTTTCCCCGTCCGAAACGCCCCCTACAAATTTGCTTTCAATGCGGTAGCCTCTTGTCGTCAATATGGGTAAAACCTCATCATCCTGATGGGTGGTGGTTCCAGGAATTTTTTTCCAGTCCCAAAAGGGAAAAATATTCTGGTATTCCTTTCCGGTTAAATATAAAAATGTTGCTCCGTCGCCCATGTAGTAACCCCGAATATTTTCAGAATTAGCAGATTCGGCGCCAATTACCCGTTCCGAACACATCTTTACAGAGAAATAGTATTCGCTATCCCGTTGAACCTGGAAATCAGACCGCCAGAAGTGTTTATTGCCCGTCCGATGCCAGTATTGGTTGGCCTTAATATATTCCGGTACATAAGGTCGATCCAGCTTTTCCATTGCCTCGAAAAATCCAGCCAGCCGCCTGGCTTTGTTGCGGGGTGAATTTTTGAACAGCTGCCGCCCGCAGGCACTGATATCCAGTTGGCCTTTCCAGGTAACCCACTGCAGACCATCCAGCAGGTAATTCCTCAAGATCGAAACTTTGGATTCGTCCAATTGAAAGGGCGTATTTCGGAGGATCGTAATCCATTTGATCATATCACCCGCATAGGACAAACCGTAATTCCCGAATTGGAGCTGTGGCCCATGCTGGTGGAAAGATTCATCTGCCTGTATTCCCACGCCCATCTTCACAACCAATTCTTCCTGGATAGACCCACTGGCTTTTCTGATTGTTTCGATATCACCCAGAAAGATTGCTTTTAACAATACATTGCCTGACTGCCAAACTTTGTTCTGCCCGCTCATTCCAATCCTGGAGCGGTCCAGAATTTTCATTCCAAGTTCCTTTTGCTCCTCGGAAAGTTCTTCTTGCATTAATATCATCGTGGGGGCCAGCAGTCTGGGAAGACCTATTTCAGAGTACCACCAGTTGGGGCATTGAAAATCATTTTCAACCCAATAATTATAAGCCCGATTGATTATATCGGATAGTTTCCTGGCATGATAAAATTCAGGGCCTTCCGTCTGGTAAGCCCTTGCCAGCAATAAAAGATTGGAAACATGCGCGGCCGGCGGCCATACCCCCCGTTGTTGACTGGCATAATCTATATACGGCCAGAAACCATTTTCATTCATTCCCGCCATGATTGTATAAACTTTTTCAACATCGACGGGCTTGGATAAATAGTAGTTGGTAACATTGTCATGTAGTATTTCCAATCCACCGGGGTATTCGCTTTTCAGTTGCCAGTAGCTGCAGGAATTTAGAATGACGAGAAAAATCAATGGAATCAGTTTATAGTTAAAAAGTATTTTCATACGGGGAATCCGGCCTTTTTGTTCCTTTTCTGCCAGGCAAGATTGAAGCATAATCCGGATGAATTTTTCGGTCGGTCTTTTAGAATAGCACGACACCAGGCTTGTTCGGCCGCCCAGGCCCGTTCGAAAGCATTGTGCGCAACGGTTTCACGCGCGGCCTGATCATTCGACGGTGTGGATAACGCCCGGGTCATGAACTCGACTTCAAGCCCCTCGCGTTCCGGCGCATAAACATTGATCCGGTGGGCGTAGTCGCCGATCGCAAGGCGATGCAGGCGTTCATGGCGCCAGAACAGGCTTTCGGGATCAAACCTTTCGGATGCCGCGGTTTTCGGCCATGCTGCCGGCGTGTCGACCCACAACGGTTTAAAGACACTGGTGCAGGGTGTTGCCGTCCCCGTAAGGAATTGTATAGCCGCGCTTG
>JAERRP010000076.1 GCA_016735415.1 Desulfobacterales bacterium
CAAGGTAGGTGCCTGCGGGATCAACAACAACGAAATCAATACCCGGGTCGGATGGTATTCGGCCGCGGTGACCGGGCCAACCACCGACGCGCATGAGGATTCGCCGGCGGTCACCGAAAACGGCGCCTGGGGCGGCCGGCTGACCTTTCCTCGCATCCAGGGAGCGGACGTGGTGGGCCGTATCGTGGCAACGGGGGGCGGTGTCTCCGCCCGACGCCTGAACGAACGCGTGATCGTGGATCCCCAGTGGCGCGACCCGGAAGCACCGAACGATCGCACGCGAACCGGCTATCTGGGAAGCGAATACGACGGCGGTTTTGCCGAATATGTGGTCGTGCCGGCCGTCAATGCCTATCCTGTCGCCAGCGCCTGGAGCGATGCCGAACTGGCCACCTTCCCCTGCGCCTATTCCACGGCCGAACACATGTTAACCCGGGTGCGGGTAGCGGCGGAGGATACCGTGCTGATCACCGGGGCGTCAGGGGGTGTCGGATCGGCGTTGGTGCAATTGGCCAAGCGGCGCGGTGCCCACGTGGTCGGCCTGTCCAAAGCACTCAAAACGGCCACCGTGCGCGCTTTGGGGGCCGATGCGGTTGTGCCGCGCGATACCGACGACATGGCACAATCCCTTGCAGCCAGCCTGCCCGGGGGCCGGGCAGATGTGGTGGCGGATGTGGTCGGGGGCGGTATATTCCCGCAACTGCTCCAGTGCTTGAAGCACGGCGGTCGTTACGTTAGTGCGGGCGCCATCGCCGGGCCGCTGGTCGAACTCGATTTGCGGCGGCTCTATCTCATGGATCTCGAAATGCAGGGGACCACCATCATGCCGCCCGCTATCTTCCCTGCTCTGGTAGGTTATATCGAACGGCGCGAAATCCGCCCGGTGCTGGCGGCGCAATGGCCGCTGCCGGACATTCACCGGGCCCAGACCGCCTTTCTGGAAAAACGGCATACCGGCAACTTCGTTCTCATGCCCGCCGGTCCGGCCTGTTGAAAATCCGCGCGCATTCTTCCAGATGCCCGGCAAATCGGTTTGATAGACACCATCGACCAACTCGTCGATACCCAAATGGAATTGAGTCCAGGTATGACCGCGGCAGGCCTGTTAAAGACAAACCGAGACCGGTACTGCGCTACCAATACCTGCTGACCACAACCATCGTTGAAGCACCGGAGAAGGTGGATCCGCTAAGGCATCAAGCCGGCTGTTTTGTTCTGCTCACCAACCTGTTGCATCAACAAAACGATTGGCCGGCACTTGAGTTGTTGACGCTGTACAAAAGCCAGATCGGTATTGAAAAGAACTTCAGCTTTCTCAAGGACCCGGTTATCGTCAACAGTATCTTTCTCAAAAAGGCCGAACGAATCGAAGTGCTGGGTCTTGTTCTTCTGATAGCACTGTTGATCTGGCGATTAATGGAACGGTCCATGCGCCAGTATGTAAAAGCCAATGACTGCACCCTGAAAGGCTGGGTACGTCGATCAACGAAGGAGCCAACGGCTTTTATGATGACCACCAAATTTGCTTCGATAATGGTCATTACCATTGATCAACACCGGCAACTGGCAAGGCCACTAAAAGCCTTCCAGCTTGAGTACTTAATAGCGCTGGGAGTTACTGCTGAAATTGGGGAAGCCGGCGGCCTTTGATTGTTACGATGGCAACCCGGCGAGTTTTATCTGAAAATCACCTTTTTGCCTCTTTCCTCTTCAATATGCCTTCCACAAACCATGAATTGGAGCTGGCCAACGACTTTGTCCAGTACACTGGCTGCCATATTTTTCTGACCGGGAAAGCGGGCACCGGCAAAACCACCTTTCTGCGCAATTTGCAGAAAAACACGGCTAAGCGCATGATTATCACCGCGCCAACCGGTGTCGCGGCTATCAACGCCGGCGGGGTGACACTGCATTCCTTTTTTTAGCTGCCCTTCGGCCCATTTGTGCCGGGCACTGAGACATATGAGCGTCATAAGCGCCGCCAGTTCAGGTTCAGCAAAGAAAAAAAACGGATCATAAAAAGCATGGATTTGCTGGTAATTGATGAAATCAGCATGGTACGGGCTGATTTGCTCGATGCGGTGGATGCTGTGCTGCGTCGACACCGTTTTAATAATCAGCCCTTTGGCGGAGTGCAGTTGCTTATGATCGGCGATCTGCACCAGCTCTCTCCGGTAGCAAAGCGCGATGAATGGCAACTTTTGCAGCAACATTATGAATCGATTTATTTTTTCAGCAGCAATACTCTGGATCAAACGGAACTGGTCACCATCGAACTGAAGCATATTTTTCGTCAGTCAGATGCCCGTTTCATCAAACTCCTCAACCGGGTGCGTGACAACCAGCTTGATGAATCCAGCCTGGCGGCGCTTAACCGGCGTTGTGTTCAGGGTTTTACACCGCACAGAGACCAGGGCTATATCACCCTGACCACCCACAACAGAAGCGCCGAATCCATCAATCAAACCAAACTGCAGGCCCTGACCAAAAAGGAACACCGGTTCCAAGCCGATATTTCCGGAGATTTCCCTGAACATATCTACCCGACCCCGGCCACCCTCCTGCTGAAAGAGAGCGCACAGGTGATGTTCGTGCGCAATGACCCCTCTGCTGAAAAACGCTATTACAATGGCAAAATCGGCAAAATAAGCCGCATTTCAAACAAGAACATCAGGGTTATCTGCCCCGGCGACCCCGAGGAAATCGTGGTTGAACCGATCAGTTGGGAAAATATCAAATACACGTTTAACGAAAAAAGCCGGGAGATAGAAGAAGACACCATCGGCGAATTCGAGCAATACCCTCTGAAACTCGCCTGGGCCATCACCATCCACAAGAGTCAGGGACTGACCTTTGAAAAGGCCATCATCGATGCCAAAGCAGCCTTTGCCCATGGTCAGGTATACGTAGCCTTGAGCCGCTGTAAAACCTTGGAAGGCATGGTCCTCAGCTCACCGCTCTCATCACGTGGAGTAGAAACGGACGAAGCGGTAATGGGCTTTGACGCAAAGGTGCGGCAAAACCAGCCGTCCGGAAGTCAGCTGCAGGCAGCCAAAATCAGCTACCAGCAGCAACTGTTGCTTGATTGTTTTGATTTTCAACTGCTGCGAAACCGTCTCAACTATCTTGTCCGCCTTTTGCTGGGTAACGCCGGAGTGGTTCAACTATCCGGCGTTACCGATCTTCGCCAGCTTGAGAAAATGGCTGCGGAAGAGATTTTCGTTGTCAGTAGAAATTTTAAACGTCAATTAGACACAATTTTTGCGGGTGGCGACCTGCCCGAATCCAATGCCCATATCCTGGAACGTATCGGAAAAGCATCAACATGGTTTCGGGACAAGTTTTCATTCATTTTTGAGGAGTCAATGCAAAAATTGCACGTTGACACGGACAATACCGAGCTTCGCAAAAAGATCGGTAACGCTCTGAATAATCTTAAAAAAGAAATTGCCATAAAGTTGGCCGGCGTGCACAGCTGTGAAAAAGGGTTTTCTCCGTCGCGATACCTGCGCGCTGTTTCGGCCGCTGAAATTGATTTTCGGCCGCATAAGGAAAAAAAGCCCAGCCCTCCGGCTTACTCCGAATCAGACGTTGACCATCCGGAGCTGTTCCAGAACCTGAAGGACTGGCGTTCCCGTATGGCCGAGGGAAAAAAAGTCGCCCATTTCCAGATTTTACATCAACGCGTATTGATCCAAATTGCGGTATGCCTGCCCGACAATACTTCTGATTTAAAGAAAATAAAAGGCGTCGGCCAAAAAACCGTTGAGAATTACGGCCAGGAACTTGTGGCACTGGTTTGCGCCTATCGCCAGAAACACGGCATAGACAGGGTTTTACTGCCGGAGCCCAAAAATCCTGCCGGAGAAGGCACTCCGGCAAAAAAAAAGCCCCCGCCTTCCAACACGAAACAGATAAGTTTCGATCTGTTTAATAAAGGGGTAACTATTGCCCGCATTGCAGAACAAAGGGGCCTGGTAAAATCTACCATTGAAGGGCATCTGACCTTCTTTGTGGAAAAAGGGAAATTGGATATCGACAAGTTGCTTTCCCCTGAAAAGCAACAAGCCATTGCCAAAAAGCTTGCTGCAACGCGGAATAATTCCCTCAGTGAAATAAAAAATGACCTGGGCGATGACTACTCCTATGGCGAAATCAATATGATGCTGGCCCACCAGAAACAGCTGACATCGAATTAGGCCCTAAAAAGAGGCAACCATATGCATCAGAATCCGTTTGCGGACAGTACCCGATTCAAGGTTATAGTGGAGGTCGTTCCACCGGCAGGCGCCGATGCCGGCCCGATCCTGTTGTCGTTAAAATCACTTGGAACCCTGCCCATCGACGCCTTCAACGTGGCCACCAACCCGGTGGCCAGAGCTCGCATGAGCGCCTTTGCGCTGTGCGCCCTGATCCAGCAGCAGACCGGCCGGCCGGCCGTGCTGCACTGCACCACACGGGATCACAATGCATTGAGCATCCAGGCGCTGCTGTGGGGAGCACGGGCCCTTGGTATCCAAACCGTGCTGGTGACCACCGGTGATTTCGTGGCCCTGGGGGACCGGGCGGCAACCACCACAGTCCGCGACCTCGACGTTTTTGATCTGGTCAAAATGGCCCGCGAGGCCAGCCTGTGTGCTGGTGTGGCCTTCGACCCCCACTCGGATACCAGCAACCCGCAGCGCGCGGTCAAGCGCCTGGCAGACAAGGCAGCGGCCGGTGCCCAGTTTGCGGTAACCCAACCGGTGTATGATAAAAAGAGTGCCCGGTGGCTGCTGGATGCCACGCGGCACATCGATATCCCCATTATCATGGGTATCCTTCCGCTGCGCACGCCGCGCCATGCCGAGTTTCTCCACCAGCAGGTGTCCGGTATTTCCGTGCCCCGCGAGCTGCGGCAACGGCTGAAAGGCGCCCAGGACCCCGTCGCCGAGGGGGCCGCCAATGCCCGCGAGATGCTCGCCGTGGCACGGGAAGACTTTGCAGGTGCCTGTATCATGCCCCCCTTCGATCATTACGAGGTACTGGCAGACATCCTGAAACCCTGATACAGGGGGCTTTTCTTCCCGGGCTTTTAGTGCATTTTATTTCTACGGCGACGACCTTGCCATCGGCTTCAAAGATCTGCGAAGTGAACGGATGCTGGTCGGAGCCGATTCATATATACGATGATGACCACTCCCTGGCCTATGCCGCCAAAGAGATGTTTCGTTCCTACAGTCGGGTCTACAAAATTGCCAAATTGAACCACACGCGCTTGAATCTCGGTGTTCCCGGCAGGGAAATCATACATGCCTACCGTTCTTACATGCAGGAGAAATCTGAAGTTCTGAGACTGGTGGGTTAGGGTCGCGGCAGAAAATAATTCCACAAGATTGCGCCGGATTTTGGTTCGTCTACAAGGCACATCCGCCGGTGCATATCGGGATATGTGCCGGTGGATGTAACGCCGTAGACGGGCCAAAAGACAAGCAAGATGTGGAATTATTTATTGCCGAGGCCCTTAGTCACTGACACTATTTGGTCTTGCCTGGAGATGGCTCTGAGTGTATTGCTTATATGCGCAAACGGTGGGGAATTTATTCAACGCTATCATTCAAGAAAGGAGTGTATGATGAAAAAAGTGACACTGTTGGTCGGTATTTTTACGATGATGCTGGTGCTAGCCTCTAATGGTCTGGCACAGGATGACCTGATTGAATCCGTGAAAAAAGGCTGTAAAACAGAACTGGAAACATTTTGCAAGGAAGTTACGCCGGGACAGGGCCGGGTGCTGGCCTGTCTTTATGCCCATGGTGACAAGCTGTCCGGCAGCTGTGAATTTGCGCTTTACGATGCGGCCGCGCGGTTGGAGCGGGTGGTTGCGGCACTCACCTATGTGGCCAACGAATGCGACGAAGATATGGACAAGTTCTGTAGCGAGGTGGCAGTAGGCCAGGGTCGTCTGCTTGAATGTCTTAAAAAAAACAAAAAGCAGCTTGACAAACGCTGCGTACAGGCACTCGATGAAGTTGGTCTCAAATAGCGGTAACCTATACACCGGCAGAAAAGGTAAAAACCGATTTGAGTTACGACCTATTGTCCTGTACATGATACAAGTCCCCACGCCGATGGGGAAGGAAAAACCGCATGCGGTGGGTCCGTACCTTCTGCAGATCGGCACCTTTCAGGTCTGCGATTAACAACCCTTCGCTGTCCGGCATTCTATTACAGATAACGCAGCCATCGGGTCCCATGCCCATGGCCACACCGGGAAAGCTCAACCCCTGCCCGTTGTCTCCAGTCTGGTTGCAGGCGACCACGAACAAACCGTTGTCGAAAGCCCGCGCCGGAAGATGCCGCAGCCACGAGTCCATTTTCTGCTGTGGGGTCCCCCGCGGTAAGG
>JAERRP010000224.1 GCA_016735415.1 Desulfobacterales bacterium
TTTGCTTCGCTGCCGGCATCTTTGGATCAGTCATCATTTTTCTTTTCCGGCGTATACCAGATGGGCGAGGACCAGGCCCGCTCCTGATCGGAGTCACCGGAATTGTGTCGGAAATCGACAGGTTGACCCAACCAGTGCCGTCTCACCCAAAAGCCAATGACGGGCGCTTATTCGAAAGCCCAGCCGCCGCCGATCGAGAAGAATTGAGCCGTCTGGAAAGTTCCCACGCCATCGATGAGAGTCGCCACGAAGTGAGCCGCTTCTTCGGGTTTGCCGAAACGATTCATAGGTATCTGTGCTTCAATCTGGCGCCGGATTTTTGGGTCTTCTGCACCCACGTCTTCGATAAATGAAGGATAGTCCATGGCGTAGGTGCCGGTTGCGTTGACGGTCACGCCCTTATCGGCGACCGTTAGTCCTGCACATCGGATCAGCGTATTCGCGCCCGCGCGGGTCGCGGAGTACAGAGCTCCCGACGGCACAGGCCGTAAACCGGACGCACTGGTGTTGATGACAATCTGTCCAGAACCCTGCTCAATCATCGGCGGCAGCAATGCGTTGAGCGCATGCAGAACCGACTGCATGTTGCCCTCGAACTGTGTCTGGAACTCCTTGGGCGTAGCATGCAAAATGTCGCCAGTCCCGTGCACCCCTGTTCGAACACATGCAGAATCGAACCGCCCGAAGCGAGCCTGCGCGGCCTTGACAAGCTTCTGCATACTACCGGCCTTTGTCAGGTCCAGATCGCCGTGTACGACCTCGACTTCTGCGCCCATGCCCTTGAGTTCGTCGGCAAGACCATCTGCCACGCTACCGATCACGAGGTTGTGATCCCGCCGGACCATTTCCCGGGCCAACGCAGGCATCATGTGGGTTTGTGTGTCGACGAGAATAACCACGCGTCTCTTGCCCGGCTTTTTCGCGCTCGTCTGCGCCTCGGCCCTGGAGGCATTCAGGCCTGCTGCAAGCCCCACCGCGCCGAGGGCACCGGTGAGTAAGAATTCGCGGCGCCTTTTGTTGGGCAAAACAGTGGATTCATCTGTTGAATCTGTGGCAACGGGTGTCTCCTTTCCTGACTTCTCATTTTCAACATTCATTATATTATTCCTCTTAAATTTTTTCATGGTTTTGCTCCTCTTTTAGGTAAAATGCTTGATTTCAGTGCATTCCCCTTTTTATATTACCTTTCCGCAACAACCATCGTGCTGGAAAGTGCGGACCCACATTACTCAGGAAGTGGTGTGGGTTCTGCGAGTACGGAAATTGTTCCATCAAGAGCATTTATTCTATGCAGGTTGGCTTCGTGAAACTCATCACTGTCATACATTTTCTTTAAGGCTTCCTTTGAAGGGTATCGAAATGTGACAAAGTGATCCCAATATTCTTCAGTCACAATTGGCATTTCAGCACGGACTGAAAGTATTGCTTCACCTCCATGCTTCTTGATTATTTTGCTGAATTCCTTGGCAAAACGCTCATAGGACTTGCGACCGTCAGGTTTTTTAAACCGGAGCAACTGAGAGACAAAGACGTTACCTTCTTTGAAAGCGATTCTCTTGCCTCCCTTATGCAAGCCATCAATCGAATAGCTGGCATCGAAAATCGCCTCACCGTCACTGATAACGTAGAGAAGCCTTTCGTAAGTGCCTGCAACACGGTCGGTAATACCAGCCTGATAAGCTTCACTGCGTTGAAGTTGTAAATAAGAAGACCGCCTGGGGTATAAAACAAAGGCAAGTCCGTCCCATGTATCATCAAATTCAAATACTTTATTCGCCTTTGTGTCCAGATGACCGTGTAAAACAATATCTCCTCCTATTGCCAAAATTTCAGGCCCTGCAACAGCGCCGTATTTATCATAGGTCGTGCTATCACCTCTGGGCCGATAGCGCAGGAGATTGAGATTGATGACCGAATTTTTATCTGGTTGCTTTGCCAAAGCAGCAAAAAATTCGGGGCTGGCATTGATCTTAGCGACGTGTTCCGTGAAGGATTTAGCCGGCTCTTTCGTTATGACCCCAGGCGGCAGAGCGCCCTTGGAGGATTCGCCCGCCAAGACCAAAGGTGTTAGCTTAAATCCAATCACAGCGGCAGTAACGGCAAATAACACTACAGCAACAACAGGGATCCCCCAGAAAATTTTTCGATGAGGTTTTGTATGTAGGTTAATGGGTTGCATTGCATATTCTCCTTTTTATCTATGACGCTGTTCCAGCCAACCAAACTGTTGCGTAACACCGTCTCGTTTTGTGCTGCCTATCCACCTTCTGCAGATACAGAATGCTTGTTAGACCGCTTAGGATCTCCCAACGGGCTATAAAACTACCGCCACGTCGGAAGTTTTCTAGTGAGTTTCCGCCTTTATGCCTGTATCTCGACGGTTCCATCTTCCGATATTTTTATTGAGTCTCCGGTTTTTACCGTATTTAGAAAGTCATCTCCCAAAAGATCAACTGTTACGATCCGTTTGCCCAGCCAATTGTCTCCCATAAGGAGTCCGCAGGCTGCCAAAGAATCAATATGGTTTGCAAACAGCATGGCCTTTGGCGCCAGGTTTCGCTCGAGAATAATCATGAACAGGGTTGCCGCGCTGCTTGAACCGATCGTTTGCGGGATACATACAATCTTGTCCTTCAGATCGCGGTTAAAAAGGTCCGGGTTGTCATGGTCTTTACATATCCCGGAATTAGATCCTGATATCATTATATCTACGTAAGCCGCACAGGTGTTAAATCCTACATGTGAGACTTATGCCGAACCTTCTATATTCCCAGGAAGTGCTGGACGGCCTTTGAATTTTGTGCTCATTGTTTTTCCTCCTTTTGAAATCATTGATTTTTTAATAATTCATTAGATTTATTGATCGAAATCCAGCGAAATTGATTTAGGCCATCGATGGTATTTCACCCTGCACAATCAAGTGGGTCAGCGCGTCATCAAAGAAAAAGCGCGCAGTCGTATAAACCCTCGTCTTATTCGAGTTCGTTGCAACGCGCTCCGCGCCTGAAACAGGCGTTGAGCACCACATCATCGGGCAATTGATTGGAAGGGCAACCCCATAATTTTTCAGTTTCCCGACC
>JAERRP010000716.1 GCA_016735415.1 Desulfobacterales bacterium
GCCGTCGGCGATAGCCTCGAAGGTCGGCTGCACGCCGTCCACGAAAGAGCCCTGAATGATGTCGGTGTTCTGGTCCAGGAAGCTGAAGCCGAAAATACCCAGGGCATTGGGGTTGGCATTGAGTTTCTGTACGATGAGGTTGTCGTTCTCGCCGGCTTCCACATAGGCGCCGTCTTCACGGATGGTGTGGCATACGGCCTTGTACTTCTTCTTGTCCTTTTTCTTCATGGCGGCGATAAAATCAAACTTTTTGCCGCCGCCTTCCATGGCCAGTTCCACGAAGGCATCACGGGTACCCGATGTGGGGGGCGGTCCCAGGACTTCAATCTTAACATCGGGCAGTGACGAATTCACGTCTTTCCAGGTTTTGTAGGGATTAGGGACCAGAGTATCATCGCCCTTGGGATCGGGGACATCCTTGGCCAGGGCCAGGAAGATGTCCTTGCGGGTCAGTTTGAGCGGGTCGGATTTTTTTGAGTTGGCGATCACGATGCCGTCGTAACCGATCTTGACTTCGACGATTTCCTTAACGCCGTTGGCCATGCATTTGTCATATTCCGATCCTTTGATGGCGCGGGAGGCATTGGTAATATCCGGGTGTTCGACACCGACACCGGCACAGAAGAGTTTGAAGCCCCCGCCGGACCCGGTCGACTCGATTTTGGGGGTTTTAAAACTGGTTGTCTTACCGAACTGCTCGGCCACAACCGTGGCAAACGGGTAAACCGTGGAAGATCCAACGATGCTGATGTAGTCACGCGCGGACGCGGCATAAAGGTTTCCTGCCGACGCCAGAAAAATGATGGCGACGGCGATCAAGATAGATTTTTTAATCATGTGTTCCTCCTAAAATTTAAATAAACGATTTATGCCATTGTTTGTAAAAGGGGAACCGTGCACGTTGCCCCCCTTTTATATAAACCCAACTTTAGGGTTTTGTTAGGATGATAAGGAAATTCATGGTTGCACATAAAAAAATTTCGGTTTGCATCGGGCGCTACCAGCGACGCTCGAATTTTTTACGGAGAATGACAGCCGTGGCGTTCATCACGATCAGAAAGGCCAGCAAGACAATGGTTGCCGCTGAAGTCCGCTCGACAAACGCCCGCTCGGGGCTGTCCGCCCAGAGGAAGATCTGGACCGGCAGAACGGTGGCGGGATCCGTGAGGCCTCCCGGGATATCCACGATAAAGGCCACCATGCCGATCATGAGAAGCGGTGCGGACTCCCCCAGGGCCCGGGCCATGCCGATGATCGTTCCGGTCAGAACGCCGGGAAGCGCCAGCGGGAGGACATGATGGGTTACCATCTGCATCCTGGAAGCGCCGATGCCCAGGGCGGCCTCCCGGATGGACGGCGGGACCGCCTGCAGCGAGGCCCGACTCGCAATGATAATGGTCGGCAGGGTCATCAACGTTAAAACAAGACCGCCCACCAGGGGCGCCGAGCGTGGCAGACCGAAAAAATTCAGAAAGACCGCCAGTCCCAGAAGACCGAAGACGATGGAGGGCACTGCCGCGAGGTTGTTGATATTGACTTCGATCAGATCGGTCCAATGGTTTTTAGGGGCAAATTCTTCCAGATAGACGGCCGAGGCAATGCCGATCGGAAACGACAGCACGAGTGTAACCAGAAGGGCGTAAAACGACCCGGCAACGGCGCCGAGAATACCGGCCAGTTCGGGTTCGCGCGAGTCGCCGGCGGTAAAAAAGGTGCGGTTGAAACGCTTTTCCAATCGATTTTCTTTCTGCAGGCGATCGACCCAGGCCAGCTGAATGTCCTTGATGCGGCGTTGGCTTTCCGGGACATTCAGGTCGAAATGCCCCTTCATGAGCATGTCGATATCATCGTCGGCCGTCACCCAGACAGGCCGGGTCTGTCCGATCATTCCGGGCGAATCCAGCACCATCTTCCGAATCTGAAAGGCCGCCCCGCTGCTGACCATACCGTAGAGCATGCGTTTGTCGCGACGTGAAACGACTTCCGGAAACATGCGGCGCAGTGATTGCTTCACGACGCCGGGGTAATTGGCGGTTGTCAGGGATTCCTGGCTCAAAATGGCCGGATCAAAGAAGATATCCAGCTGGACAAATGTCTGCTGAAACGCGGAATAGCCTTTGGTGATGATGGTGCCGAACAGAAACGCAAGAAAAAGCAGACTGGCCAGGATGGCGCTGATGCCATACAGGCGAAACCGGCGTTCCTGGCGGTAGCGCCGGGCCAATCCCGCGTTCACAATGTCGATCGCGCGACGGCTCTGATTCAGGCCATCGGTTCTGGCCGTGGGGTTATTCATATTGTTCCCTGTATTTGCGCACCACGTGGAGAGCGATGACGTTCAGCATCAGCGTGGCGATAAACAGGATCAGACCCAGGGCAAAGGCCGCCAGGGTCTTGGGACTGTCGAATTCCTGGTCTCCCACCAGCAGGGTGACGATCTGCACGGTCACCGTGGTGACGGTTTTCAGCGGGTTGGCGGTCAGGTTGGCCGCCAGGCCGGCGGCCATGACGACGATCATGGTTTCGCCGATGGCGCGGGAGACCGCTAAAAGCACCCCCCCCACAATACCGGGGAGGGCCGCCGGCAATACCACCTGTTTGATGGTTTCGGAGCGGGTGGCGCCCAGCCCGTAAGCGCCGTCCCGCATGGCCTGGGGCACGGCGTTGATGACATCGTCGGAGAGCGAGGATACAAACGGGATGATCATGATGCCCATGACCAGTCCGGCGGCCAGGGCGCTTTCGGACGACACATCCAGACCCAGGCCGATGCCCGTGTCCCGGATGAAAGGGGCAACGGTCAGGGCAGCGAAAAAACCATAGACCACGGTGGGAATTCCGGCCAGGATCTCCATCAGCGGTTTGGCAACGGCACGGAAACGAGGATGGGCGTATTCGGACAGATAGATGGCGGACATCAGGCCGACGGGAACGGCCACCACCATGGCAATGGCCGAAATCATCAGGGTGCCGGCAAAGACCGGCACGGCGCCGAAAGCGCCCGAGGAGCCCACCTGGTCTTCCCGAATGGCCATCTGGGGGCTCCACTTCAATCCGAACAAAAACTCAGTCAAGGGGATCTTTTCAAAAAACCGGATGGCCTCAAACAAAACCGACAGCAGAATCCCGATGGTCGTAAAAATCGCGATCGTGGAGCAGGCAATCAAAATCCACTCGATGATACGCTCAACCTGGTTGCGCGCCCGCAGGGTTGGCGAGATGAAACGCAGGAGCACACAAATGGCGGCCATGGCCGATGCGAGGAGGACGACCGCGAGGGCGGCATTGCTGACGGACTGGAGTTGTCGCGAGTGATCGGACGAGCTTCGCAGGGTCTGGTCGATATTCCCGGACACGATGTTTCCGCTGACCAGATTCCGGATGTCGTTGACGACCAGGTTCAGGCGGCCGACCGGCAATTCGCGAATAGGGTCGGGCAGGCCGGCAATGACCAGATGTGTGATGATACCGGATTCGAATACGGACCAGGCGCTGAAAACCAGCAGGGCGGGAAGGCCGCACCACAAGGCGGTCAGGAGGCCGTAATAAGCCGGACGCGAATGCAAACGGAGTAAACCGGCCCGATCGCCGGCCACCGCAAACGCGCGTTTTCTGCCTATAAAATAGGCGCCCGACATCAGCAGCAGAATGGCCGTAAATATAACAAAAGGCGAAAGCATTTCAGGAATCTCTTTGATTAACGTTTTGAGCAGCGGTTCGAAGCTGCCGCCAGTGCCAGGCAATAGGTAAGGGGGGCGTGTTAGGAATATATTAGGGAGGCGTTACGATATCGCTAGTTTCGCAATAGATACGTATGAAGGGAAGAAACCTGCTCGCAAGTGTCAAGGGCAATAATGGCAAGTTTGACCGTATCCGGGTATTCATCCAGCGGCCTGCGGGAGGGCCGTCTCAAGTCAGGCTCAATCGCTTCACAGGCGTTCTTCCAGAACGGTCAGTGCGGCTGTTGCTCTGCAGGGCGGATCTTGGAATAGTGTCGTCAAAGGTCCGGAGGGCTTTCGATTCTAACAGCATGGTGTGTTATCAGCTTAAACGGGGATAATAGGCGGTGTGCCGTACAATTTCGCCTTCGATCAGATAAATGACTTCTTCGGCAATGTTGGTGGCGTGATCGCCGATGCGCTCGAGGTGCTTTGAAATCAGGTAAAAATTAATCAAGAAGGCCATCTGGTCGGTATGATGCTTAATTTCATCGCAGGTGCGCTGGTAAACTTGGCGGTGGATGCCATCCACCTCATCATCCATCGTGACAACCTTGAAAGCCGTGTCGACGTCCATGTTGACGAGCGCATCCAGGCTTAATTTCAGCATTTCTTCTACTTCGGACGCCATGGGCTCATAGTCAAAAGCAAAGCTGGAGGGGGTGTCCTTCACCATGGTTTTAATGCGCTGCGCGATATTGACCGTCTCGTCGGCAATCCGCTCCAAGTCGTTATTGATCTTGATAACGGCAACCAGAAATCGCAGATCGATGGCCACCGGCTGATGCAGCGCCATGATCTTGAGGCATTCCTCCTCGATTTCTACTTCCATTTCATCGATTTCATAATCCGAGCGGATAATTTTTTGAGCCAGGGCGGCATCCTGGTCGGCAATGGCGGTGGCAATGCGTCGCATGCGTTCCTCGACCATTGTCCCGAGCGACAGGATCATTTTCTTGATCTTTTCCAGTTCTTTATGAAAATGTCTGGCCATGGGTGTTCCTCTTCGTTTTTACTACCGGGCCGGCGGGCAGTCATTGAGCCATGCCGCTGCGGGCAGTGGGCGGGCCCTGATGATCAATTCCAGATGCGTTGTCACTCATACAGTTCATATTGTTAGGCACATGTTAGCCGCCTGTTAGGGTTTTGATAATGGTTCGATTTTTCGAGTATTTTATACTGAACCCAAGAACGGGGAAGTGCAAGAAGAAAGATTTCGGGTACCTAATGAATTATTAAAGGAAGGCTCATTTGAATCTAACGGCGGAATAGTTAAAAGCGGTGTAATACCATAGGACCCATTCCCCGACACAACCGAAAAGGAATCTTCCATGCGTGTTGATTTTCATGTTCATTCCAAGTATTCGAAACGGCCTTCGACCTGGGTTTTGAAAAAAATCGGTTGCCCGGAAAGTTTCACGAAGCCGTTGGATATCTACCGCATTGCCCATGCGCGCGGCATGACCCATGTGACCATTTCGGATCACAACCGTATCGCGGGCGCCCTGGAGATTGCCCACCTGCCGAATACTTTTATCAGTGAAGAGATAACGACTTATTTTCCTGAGGACGGCTGTAAGCTACACGTGCTGGCCCTGAACATCACCGAGCGTCAGCATGCGGACATTCAGAAGCTGCGCGAAAATGTTTTCGAACTGGTGTCCTATCTTCATACCGGCGGCGTCGTGCACGTGCTTGCCCATGCTTTTTATGCCGTAAACGATAGGCTGACCCTCGCGCATTTTGAAAAACTCCTGCTTCTGTTCAAGAACTTCGAATTGAACGGGGCCCGCAACGATATCGCCAACGAAGGCCTGGCGGCGGTGCTGAATGCGTTGAGGCCGGAAACAATTACCGCCCTGAGCGAGCGTCATGGCATTATTCCGGTGTTTGCCGAGCCTTGGAAGAAAAACATTATCGGCGGCTCCGACGACCACAGCTCGCTCAATATCGCGCGGACTTACACCGAAATTCCCGGTGCCCGAACAGTGGCCGAAGGGCTGGACGGCATCAGCCGGGGTCGGAGTGTTGCCGTGCGCCATGGCTCCCAACCACAAACCATGGCGCAGAATTTTTACAGCATCGCCTATCAATACTACCGCAATAAATTCAAACTGGAGCGCTTCGAAGGTAAAGATATCCTCCTGCAATTCATGGATCGCTCTTTGCGTTTCACCCAGGACAAGCGTTACAGGGAAGAGCGCCGGTTTTTCAACAAGATTCACCTGTTTTTCAATATCCGCAAGCAGACCAAAGCCCGGCCTGAATCCACCAGCCTGATCGATCTGCTGCGGCAGGAGACCACCAAACTCCTTCAGGCCGATCAAGGGTTCGTGGTGCCGCAACTGCACGAAAACGATGATAATGTGAACCACCGCGAGGACCGCTGGTTCGATTTTGTCAACCAGGTTTCCAACAGCACCCTGATCAATTTCGCCAATCATGCCATGAACCACCTCCTGAAGGGCAACGTCTTCAATATATTCCACAGCCTGGGCTCGGCCGGTGGGCTCTATGGATTGCTGGCACCCTATTTTATTGCCTATTCCCTGTTTTCCAGGGATCGTCAGTTTACGCGTTCGGTCTGTCGGCGGTTCAACGCGATCCCTGAAGGTCATGATGGGTTTTGCGACCGGGTGCGGGTGGCGCATTTCACGGATACCTTTTACGACACCAACGGAGTGGCCATGACCATCCGGCAGCAGATCCGGGTGGCCCTGCGCAATCAAAAACATCTCCAGGTGATCACCTGTACAGAAAACAACCGTGACCAGGAAGGGGTTAAGGCGTTTAACCCCATCGGGGTTTACGATATGCCCGAATACACGGAGCAGAAGCTTTATTATCCTCCGCTGCTCGAAATGCTTCGCTATTGCTACGAACAGAAATTCACTCGGATTCACTCGGCCACCCCTGGGCCCATCGGTCTGGCAGCCCTGGCCATTGCCAAGATCCTCAAGCTGCCTTTCTGCGGCACCTACCACACCCAGCTGCCGCAATACGCCCAGTTTATAACCGGCGATGCCGCCATGGAAGAGCTGACCTGGAAATATGTGATCTGGTATTACGACCAGATGGATGCCATTTATGCCCCCTCCGCCAGCACCCGGCAGGAACTCATCGATCATGGTATCAATCCCGAAAAAGTGCTGCTCTATCCGCGCGGAATCGACATCCAGCGGTTTGCGCCGCAAAAACGCAATGGCTTTCTGGCCCGGGAATACGGCCTGGAAGATACCTGTGTGCTGCTCTATGTCGGGCGCCTTTCCAAAGAAAAAAACCTTGGTCTGCTGGTGGAGGCCTATCTTGTCCTGCGGGGCAAAGTGGACAAGGTCCATCTCGTCATTGTGGGCGACGGTCCCTATCTGGCCGAAATGCAGAAAGCCCTCGAAGGAATACCCTGCACCTTTACCGGGGTCCTCAAGGGAGATGACCTGGTTTCAGCCTATGCCTCCGCGGATGTGTTCGTTTTTCCGAGTGCCACGGATACCTTCGGGAACGTGATCCTGGAGGCGCAGGCCTGCGGCCTGCCGGTCATCGTATCGGACCGGGGCGGTCCACGTGAGAATATGCTTCCGGGTCAAACCGGCCTGATGGTCAAGGCCAACGACCGCGGCCGTTTTATGGCGGCCATGCGTACCCTGGTGGTCGATACGGATCTGCGGCGATCCCTTGGTGCGGCGGCCCGTCGGTATACGGAAGAGCGGTCCTTTGACACGGCTTTTATCAAGATGTGGGATCTCTACCGATCGATTCCCGACAGCGTAAGCGATCCCTGGCACAAAGCCGTCGGATTCTGACCGGTGCGCCTCCCCCTTCCCAGTCATTGGGAGGGGTGGTCCACCAGGGTTGCTTCCTTATCCCATCCGCATGAGGGATCTGTTTATTGTTTTTCATCAGACCTTATCACAGCCGGCCTGGGGGGGGGAACCGGATCATACGGTTACCTCAGAGGTCAGGAAGCTGTGCGAGCATCGATGGCGGAACACGAGGAGATAACCCATGATACGCATCTGGCAATATCTGCATCAGTTTCGAAAAAACCGGGTTCCCGGGCAGTTGGTCATCCAGATGACCGACCAGTGCAATGCCCGTTGTCCCCAGTGCGGGATGAATACTTCCCGGCGTTTTGAACGTCATCGGCTTACCCTGGACGCCTTGAAGACCATCATCGACAATGCCGGCGCACGCAGCATCGAAGCGGTTTCCTTTACGGGAGGCGAACCGCTTCTTCTACTGGACGATCTGGTGACACTGATGGCCCATGCCGGTACGGTCGGCATTCCCTTCATTCGAACCGGTACCAACGGTTTCGTTTTCCGCCATGCCGAACGCCCCGATTTCGATGACCGTATGCACCGCCTGGCCGAGAGGCTGGCCGGTACACCGATGCGCAATTTCTGGATCAGTATTGATTCGGCGGTGCCTGCTACCCATGAAAAAATGAGGGGTTTCCCGGGGGTTATTGCCGGTATCGAACGGGCCCTCCCAATTTTTCATGCTCACGGCCTCTACCCATCCGCCAATCTGGGAATCAACCGCAATCTTGGCGGTGAAGACAGTATCCCGATACTGCCGCGCGCTCATGCGGCGGCGCAGGCGGCCGACTTCGCAGGCACCCTGCAACAGGGGCTGCATCAATTTTTCGGCTTCGTTGCCGATCTCGGGTTTACGATTGCCAATGTGTGCTACCCCATGAGCCTGGCAGCAGATGGGGGCGGGGAGGATTTGCAGGCTGTATACGGGGCCGCCTCGGTGGACTCGGTCGTATCTTTTGCGACCCACGAGAAAGCGTTGCTGTTCGAATCTCTGGCTCGGGTCATCCGGGCTGAACGCTCAAGATTGCGCATTTTCGCGCCTCTGTGCTCGTTGTATGGTTTAAGAAGGCAATTTGTGAACGGTCGGCGGGGGTATGCCTGCCGCGGCGGCATTGATTTTTTCTTTGTGGATGCCGTTCAGGGGCACACTTTTCCGTGCGGCTATCGCGGCCGCGAGGACCTGGGACCTTTCGGTCCTGCGGATCAGGACGCAGGCGCCAACGGGGAGGCCTGTTACCAGTGTGAATGGGAATGCTTTCGCGATCCCTCCGAGTTGATCGGCCCGGTCCGCGAACTCCTGCACCATCCTCTGGCGCTGCTGCAGCGCATGTGTCACGATCGCGAATTTTTCCGCTGCTGGTGGGAAGACATACGCTACTATCGCGCCTGTGATTTTTTTAACGGTCGCAAACCGGCCGATATGCCGGGGCTGCGCGCATTCGCATCCGCCAGAAAGCAAGTCGGCCTCGACCCGCTGAACAGGTCCCTGAACTCTGTCAAAGGGGTAACAAACGTGGCCAGCGCCGTCAGGGTCCATCAGGCTGTATTTCCAAATGAGTAAACGTGATCTTAATTCAGTCTTAACCGTGTTGACGGTTTTATTGATTTCGAGGCATTTGGAAGCCGGACGGATCTCGCCTACGTCCACTTCGTATCAAGGTTCCGGTGCGGTTTTAAGAACCGTAAAGAGAAAGAAACGATACAATGGAAATATCGAATCCCTGCCGAGACTGTGTGCTGAAGGACAAAGACAAAAACAATATGACCTGTCGCGATTGTGACAAACGCCTGAACTACCTGAGGGCGCTGGCCCATGATCTTGAATTCACAGCTTCGGGGACGGTCGATCACGGGTATCCTATACATCTTCCCAATTGAGTCGTTTTCCCGTCCGGATTTTCCTATGAACGTAAAATACTTTTTCCACAACGAGCATACCCATATTTTTGACCCCCAAACGCATCGTATTCCCAAAATGGTGGTAGTCTTGGCAGTTCTGATCCGGCGGGGTGGAAGACGCCCGGGACCGGTCGCTGAACCACCGGGGAGGGCGGACTTATTTTAGCGCGAACCCTAAATGCGATGATGGTGGACATGGAATTCTATGGTTGAACCGGTGACTTTACTTTTACCGGTGTAGATGAAAGCGGCCAGCCAGAGCGCCTGGATGAAAAGCAGCATGAAGGGGTGCCAGAAGACTTTCAGTCCGGCAACGATCTGAACGGTGACCGGCGGCTGAGCCGTCGGCAGTCCGATGGCGATCAACCCACCATAGGCCACCGCGCCGAGGCTCATGTACTGATAGACACTGATGCGTCCTCGGCCGCGGTAGTCCGCCCGCAGGAATTCGGAGATGAAACGCCAGAGCTGGCTGATGGTCAGGGAGAGAGTAAAGGCTGTAGTGAAATAGCCTTTAAGATAAAGGTAGAGACCGGCCAGCGCCGTCAGGCATAATAAAACCGCGGTGAGGGCCTGGATCGGGACTACCGGCACTTCGTCCAGATGATCGGCATAAGCGATTTTTCGTGTCTGGCCGAAGAAAATGAAATGCCAGTGCCGGAAGCATTTCTGCAGCAGCAGGGGAGCCTCCGACAACGGTTTACCATAGCAGCAGCCGAAGCTGATACAGGCCAGGCGGCCGATGCCCTCGCCCCAACAGTAGGCGATGGAGACGGCGGCCAGATAGATCATAATAGGCAGCGACAGGCCCCAGACTCTATAGACGACGGGATGCAGGGCCAGTAGCAGGGGTGGC
>JAERRP010000858.1 GCA_016735415.1 Desulfobacterales bacterium
CCGGCAGACCGTTCCGGAGGCTGTTTTACGCACCACCCTGATCGTGGGGTTTCCCGGTGAAACGGATAGGGATTTCGACCAACTTTTGCAGTTCGTGCAGACGGCCCGGTTCGATCACCTGGGGGTTTTTACCTATTCCGATGCCGAGGATCTGGCCGCCCACCGGCTGCCGCACCCGGTGGCGCCCGAAACGGCGCGGCGGCGGCGGGACATCCTGATGGCGGCCCAGAAAGCCCTGTCGCAAAAATCCCTGAGGCGTTATCTGGACCGGGATCTGGAGGTGTTGGTGGAGGAGGCGCCCGAACCTGGCGTTTTTTTGGGCCGCACTGCCTTTCAGGCCCCGGAGGTCGACGGGTTGACCTATATTCAGGCCCCGGCGGCGCAAACGCCGGTTGAAATCGGCCGATTTGTGCGTGTCAGAATTACGGATACACTGGAATACGATCTTGTAGGGGAGCCGCTATGACCGATTTGAAAA
Source organism: Desulfobacterales bacterium (assembly GCA_016735415.1). The sequence goes on from JAERRP010000858.1 coordinate 479, forward strand.
CCAGGATTCTGGGGCTCGTCGTCGACGATCTGGCGGACATCGAGGAGGCCCTGGTCGCCAATTTGAATCCGCATCTGGACCTGGTGCGGGAGGTGGCCGGACATATTCTCTTCAGCGGCGGCAAACGCTTGCGGCCTTTGCTGCTGTTGCTGGTGACCCGCATGTGCGGATACCGGGGCGATTATGATACGACCTTTTCGATTTCGTTTGAATACCTGCATGCGGCCACGCTGCTGCATGACGACCTGATCGATGAAGCCGAGCTGCGGCGCGGCCGGCCGGTGGCCCACCATATCTACGGCAATGCCACTGCCATTCTGGTGGGTGATTTCCTTTTGGCCCGGGCGCTCAGCATCGCCGCCGGCACCGGCAATATCGAGATCATCAAAGTCGTGGCCGGGATTACCGAGAACATGTCCCAGGGCGAAATCCAGCAGCTCGACCGCAAGGGGGATATGTCCCTGACGGAGGAAGAATACCGGGAGGTTATCCGGCGCAAAACCGCGGTTCTTTTCGAGGGAACCTGCCGGGCGGCCGCTTATCTGGCCGATGCGCCCCCGACCCTTCTTGATGCCATCGGTACCTACGGCGCCAATCTGGGTCTGGCCTTTCAGATGGCCGATGACCTGATCGACTATACTTCCGATACGGCCGTGCTGGGTAAAAATGCCGGGGCCGATCTGCGGGAGGGCAAGTTGACCCTGCCGGTTATCGCCGCCCTGGCGGCGGCGCCCGAACAGGACCGCCAAAGCATGCAGGCGATTATCGCCAATCCGGATTTCAGCATCCAGGACTTCGAATTCCTGAAAACCCTGTTGAATCACCATGGCGGACTGGCCTATACCCACAAATGCGCCCAGCAGCATGTGCACAAAGCCAAGTCGGCCCTCGATGTTTTCGAGCCCTCGGCAACGATCGACATTCTGCGGGATATTGCCGATTATACGCTCAACCGGAAAGCCTGATGGTCATCTAAAATTATGGCATCCATTTCCAATACCCAAAGTGGAAGGCACAAACCGATGAAACGTCACAGACCCTGTCCGACCCTTTTGTCCATTCTGCTGTTCGGGGGCATTCTTCTGGGGATCCTGAACGCTCCCGTGAAGGCGGCCACGATCACCGCCAAGACCTATCTGGTGGTGGGTACCGGCAGCATCAGAGGCAGCAGCCTGAATGCGGCCAAGGAACAGGCGATTGCCGCCTGCAAGGCCTCGGCGGTGCAGTTGATGACGGCCGAGCTGATGCCGCTTGAGATTCTCGTTCAGCAGTTTCCCACCGTGGACCGGCTGATTTTTCAGAAAGCGGATCGTTACATTCAATACTACAAGGTTCTCAGTAAAAACCGCGAAGACCGGCATTACCGGGTGCTGGTGCAGGTCAAAGTTTCCGCCCGGCAGATTGCCGACCAGTTACGCAAGTCCGGTATCATGACGACCAACGCCAAACCGCTGACAACGTTGACGGTAACGGTGGTGGGGACACAGGATTTGGCCAGTTTTGTTTTGTTCCGCAGCAGTTTAAGCAAACTGGAGGGCGTTGAAAGCGTTCAGAACCGCGAGATGCTGCCCAATCAGACCACCCTGGCGGTTAACTATCGCGGTACGGCCGGCACCTTTGCGGAAGCGCTGGTGGTTAAAAAATACGCCGGCTTCAGTGCGCGGGTCTATGATGAAACCGAGAATACCTTCCGGGTCGAGCTGATCCCGGATGAAAACCCAGGAGCTTCGAACACCAATTGAAGCGAATCGGTATTATCCTCAACCTTCCCAACATCCTGACACTGTTCAGGATTCTGATAACGCCGCTTTTCATCATCTGCCTGATCAGGGGCGCTTATCAGGGAGCCCTGGTGATCTTCGCCCTGGCCGGGGTGACGGACGGCCTGGACGGCATGCTTGCACGCCTGTTAAACCAGAAGACGGCCCTGGGCGCCGCTCTGGATCCCATCGCCGATAAACTTCTATTGATTTCGGCTTTCGTGACGCTGGCGATCCAGGGCATGATTCCCGCCTGGCTGGCCGTCATCGTCATCAGCAGGGAGGTTCTGATCATCGTCGGCATCGCCATCCTGGAAATATCCAAGGTGCCGTATGAGATTCATCCGAGCATGGTCAGCAAGTGCACCACCTTTATCCAGCTCGCTGCCATCTTCCTTTTGCTGCTCAGCCTTCAGACCGCCGTGGTGGCGCCGGCGCTTTTTCCCGTTTACTGGCTGACGGCGGCCCTGTCCACCGTTTCGGGGCTGCATTATGTCTACGTGGGCATTCAAATCATGTCCGATCCGGAGAATGATTCCGGTCCCCAACAGGGCTAAAGGCCCGTCATCCATGCAATTTGCTTGACACCCGTTGCGGGGGGTGCTACACAGCGCATCTACGATTTGCAGGCACGTAGCTCAGGGGGAGAGCGCTACCCTGACACGGTAGAAGTCGGTGGTTCAAATCCACTCGTGCCTACCAGAAAAACAAGGGGTTACGGTTTTCGCCGTAGCCCCTTTTTATGTTCCGGTCTTCATGGGGCAACTGATATTTCCCCCTTTCTTCAACTTGTCGAATTTTACCGGGACAGATAAGTCAGGCATGTTTAACGAATTAATTTCATATAAGAAGGGGTTGTTTTGTGTTTTAAAATCATATTCGCTACCCATAAAAGTGTGGCGTTTCCAAAATTCGCAATCACTTTATGATTACCCGCTTTCTCAGGTCCTTTCGGCTGGTGACAATCCCCTGGCGATACGCGTACAACACATGTCTGCCATGTGAACTATCATTTTCCACCATTTTCTCTCCATCCATTAGCCAATTTTGAAATGTGCAGGTTTCGCCGGATATGCTGTTTCTTTCAACCACCGGCATGGCCG
>JAERRP010000640.1 GCA_016735415.1 Desulfobacterales bacterium
AAGCCACGTTCCATGTGGGAATCATGATGACCATGCCGTTTTCGAGGACCTTCATGATATAGAAATCATGCTTTTCGCCATTGACCACCCGGGTCTCGATGGCGGTAATCTGACCCACGCCATGCGCGGGGTAGACCGCAAGGTCACCGACGGCGAAAGGCATTTCCGTTTCCCCGGCGGTATCTTGTTCTTTACTTTTTTTATCCGTCATATACCTGTACCGTTACAATCCAAGTAAACAAATTTCCCTAATTTAATTAGAAAGATAATAGCATAGCCTCGGGAAACAATCAATTAAAAAAGGATTGGCACAAAATCTGCGCCAATCCTTTTTTATGGATCAAACCGATGTGACGGTACCGATTACAGCAGGAACGGCACCATCAGCAGCGCAACCACGTTGAGAATCTTGATCATCGGGTTGATAGCCGGGCCGGCGGTATCTTTGTAGGGGTCACCTACAGTGTCGCCGGTAACGGCCGCTTTATGGGAATCGCTGCCCTTGCCCCCCAGATGGCCGTCTTCAATGTATTTCTTGGCGTTGTCCCAGGCCGCGCCGCCGGTGGTCATGGAAAGGGCCACGAACACACCGGTAACGATGGATCCGATGAGCATTCCACCCAGCGCAATTTTACCCAGGATGAAACCCACCAGGAGCGGGGCGACAACCGGCAGAATGGCCGGCACCACCATCTCTTTCAGGGCAAACTTGGTGACGATGTCAACACAGGCACCGTAATCCGGCTTGGCGGTACCTTCCATGATACCGGGAATTTCACGGAACTGACGACGGACTTCTTCCACCACGGCGCCGCCGGCGTTACCAACCGCTCTCATGGCGATGGAGGCGAACAGATAAGGCAGCAGGCCGCCGATAAACAGGCCGATGATAACATTGACGTTGGAGAGATCGAAAGAAATGGCTTCGTCGCCGCCCTGTATCTTGAATTCCATAACGAAAGCGGAAAACAGAACCAGGGCGGCCAGGCCGGCGGAACCGATGGCGTAACCCTTGGTGACGGCCTTGGTGGTGTTGCCGACCGCATCCAGGGGATCGGTCACGGCGCGGACACTTTCGTCCATTCCAGCCATTTCGGCGATACCACCGGCGTTGTCCGTAATGGGGCCGTAAGCATCGATCGCGATCACCATACCGGTCATGGAGAGCATGGAAATAGCGGCCATGGCAAGACCATAAATCCCGGCGAAGTTGTAGGACAGAAAGATGGCCAGGCAGATCGCCAGAACGGGAGCGGCCGTGGCCTGCATGGAAACGGCCAGACCGGCGATGATATTGGTGCCGTGACCCGTGGTGGACGCTTCGGCAATGGACTTAACCGGCCCGTAAAGACCGGTATAGTATTCGGTGATGATGACGATCACAACCGTCAGGACCAGGCCGATCAGGGTGCAGTAATAAATGTTCAGGGCGGAGATGTCGGGGATATTGCCCATGAACTTCATCGTGGCAAAGTAGAATGCCACCCCGGCCATGATCGCGGCGCCGAACATGCCTTTGTAAAGCGCGCCCATGATGTAGCCGCTGGAACCCAGGCGTACGAAGAAAATGGCAATCATGGAGGCGAGGATGGAGATAGCGCCCAGCACCAGCGGAAACTCGGTGGCCATTTGAATGTTGGGGAACATCAGACTGCCGATAAGCATGGCGGCCACGGCGGTTACCGCGTAGGTCTCGAACAGGTCGGCGGCCATACCGGCACAGTCGCCCACGTTGTCGCCCACGTTGTCGGCGATGGTGGCCGGGTTGCGCGGATCGTCTTCCGGAATACCGGCTTCGACCTTACCCACCAGATCGGCCCCCACGTCGGCACCTTTGGTAAAGATACCGCCGCCGAGACGGGCAAAGATCGAAATAAGGCTACCGCCGAATCCGAGAGCCACCAGGGCAACGACGTCATGGGTAAGCGCGTAGTAACCGGCCACCGAGGCCAGGGCCAGACCGGCCACGATCATACCGGTAACGGCACCGCCCTTGAAGGCCATGGACAGGCCGGCGGCCATACCCTTTTTGGCCGCTTCGGCGGTCCTGACGTTGGCGAGTACGGAAACCCGCATGCCAATATAGCCCGCCACAAAGGAGGCCAGGGCCCCCACAAGAAAGCCAATGGCGGTCTTGGCCCCCATGGTTGCAAAAATAACGGCAAAAATGATGATGCCGGCAACCCCCATACTTTTCATCTGGCGATTGAGATAGGCGATCGCGCCTTCCTGGATAGCGCTTGCGATCTCCTGCATTTTTTCGTCTCCGGCCGGTGCGCCTTTAACAATTGCGGCCAGAATGATAGCAAACAAAATACCGGATACGCCTACGAGCGAACATGTCAGCGGCAGATTATTCAATACAGCGTCCATTCTTTCCTCCATCAGCAATTTCGAGTAAATTCATGATTTCCGATTAAACCTGTTCATACCGAATTCCACCCCATGGCAGAGGATCGTCACTGCGGCTTCCGCGGCGCGGCCCAGGATTCCGTCCAGTTGTTCTTCTTCACCTGCACTGAACGGCACCAAAACATGTCGGATGACATCACCGCCGCGCTCGGGACGCCCGATACCGATGCGCAATCGGGGAAAATCCCCATTGCCCAGGGTGTCCACGAGTGACTTCACTCCCTTGTGGCCTCCATGCCCTCCTTTCTCTTTTATTTTTATGCGTCCTAAAGCAAGATCAATATCGTCATGAATGATCAATAGGTCCCTGGTGGAGATACCGTAATATGACATTAAGCGCAAGACCGGAGGACCGCTGCGATTCATAAAAGCTTGAGGCTGGACGAGCGCCACCGCCATCCCGGCCACGATACCGGTGCCAAAAACGCAATTGAACCACTTTTGGTCAAGGGGGATACCACATTCGCGGCGGATGCGATCCACTACCATGAAACCCGCATTGTGGCGTGTATTCCGGTAATCCTCTCCCGGATTGCCCAGACCCGCAATCAGATATCGTGGTGTCGGCCTTGTTCCAAAAAACCGTTGGCCTAATGCGGTCAGTAAACCCACAGGCATCCGTCCACCGGGAAGGGTTAGGCTCCCGACTGAGCCCCTCGGCAGCCTTGCCGGCGTTACTCGGCTTCGGTTTCGGCTTCGCCCTCTTCAGCTTCCACTTCGGCCTCTTCGTCCTCCTCGACCTCTTCTTCATCTTCAGCTTTACGCCCGCTGAGAATGGTCAGGATGGTAAAATTGACCTCGTGGGGGATTTCCACATCCTCTTCCAGGGGAAGGTCTTCGACGTGGATGGATTCCCCCATGGCGAGTTCGCTGATATCGATTTCGATCATTTCGGGAATATCATCGGGCAGGCATAGAACTTCCAGCTCACGCCGGACGATCTGCAGCAGGCCGCCCATTTCGACGCCCTCGGATTTACCCCGGGTGACAATCGGTACCCGGGCCCGAATTTTGCGGTCCATGACAACTTCGTAAAAATCGGCATGAATGAACTGGCCGCTGACCGGATGACGCTGCAGCTCTTTCAGGAGCGCCCTGCGCGCACCAATGCTTTCAATGGCAAGCGTTACAAAAACCTGGCCGGCCCTGGATGATTTGAGCACCAGTTCCAGTTCACGGGTGTTGACCGCAATGGGCGTCGGCTCATTTCCGGAGCCGTAAAGAATCGCCGGGATCTGGCCTGCGCGGCGCAAAACCCGCGCGGGACCATTTCCTCTGGTTGTGCGTGTATTGGCATTGAGATTAAGAAAATCCAAGAATCAGTCCTCCCTGACAACCTATAATGGCGGTGTGCGCTGAAAATGGTGAGGCGTCCACCTGTTTGTGGCTTATCACCCGGATCAAAAGACCGGAATGATGGCAAGGGTTATACAAACAATGACGTTACCGAATCTCCCCGATGACCGCGGATAATCGCCTCACCCACAAGGGGAGCGATGCTCAAAACCTTGATCTTGTCGCATGCCGCCGCTTCGGCACCGAGGGGAATCGTATCGGTGACAACCAGACTGCTGAGCGCTGAATCGGTTACCCGCTCGACGGCCGGTCCGGACAAAACAGGATGCGAACAGCAGGCGTGGACTTCGCGCGCGCCCCGACCCATGACGGCCGTCGCCGCCTCCGTCAGCGTTCCCGCGGTATCGGCCATATCGTCAAGAATGATGGCGATCTTGTCCTGCACATCGCCGATAACGGCCATGGCTTTGGCCACGTTGGGTTTGTCGCGTCTTTTGTCGATAATGGCCAGATCGGCATTCAGCCGCTTGGCGAAGGCGCGCGCCCTTACGACACCACCTGTGTCCGGGGACACAACCACCAGATTTCCCTGGTAGCGTCCCCGCATGTAGTCCAGAATGACCGGGGTGGCAAACAGGTTGTCCACCGGAATATTGAAAAAACCCTGGATCTGGCCGGCATGCAGGTCCATGGTGATGATGCGGTTGGCACCGGCAACAGTCACCATGTCGGCCACGAGTTTGGCGCTGATGGGCACCCGTGGTGCGACCTTTTTATCCTGGCGGGCATACCCGTAATAGGGAATGACGGCCGTGATGCGACTGGCGGAAGAACGCTTTAAAGCATCGATCATCAGAAGCAGCTCGACCAGATTGTCGTTGACCGGACGACAGGTCGATTGGACGATGAAAACGTCCCTGCCCCGAACGTTTTCATCGATTTCGATCTGGATTTCGCCGTCACTGAAGGTTTTAACTTTGGCCCCGCCCTGCGGCATATCCAGATAGTCACAAACTTTCCTGGCTAAAAAAGGGTTCGAATTCCCGGTGAAGATTGCCAAACGGTTCATCGCCGCATTCCTGTCTGCATCAGTAATTAGTGGCTGGGGCGGGGGGGTTCGAACCTCCGAATGCAGGGACCAAAACCCTGTGTCTTGCCACTTGACGACGCCCCAATAATTGTGAAACCCGCATCAAGACCTGTTTCCAGGCCCTTGCTCAAACCAGCAAGACCCCCTGAAAAAACTGCCAGTGGTTACGAGCGGCCAGGGTTTCCCGGGCTTTCAGGGTCGCCTCCGGGCTTTTAAACAGGCCCACGACCGAAGATCCGCTCCCCGACATGCAGGCCCCATCGGCCCCATGGCCAAGCAGCTCGGTTTTAATGGACAAAATATCCGGACAGCGTTGGATTGCCGACGACTCAAGATCGTTGCACAGGTGGGCGCCGACCTTAAAAGCTTCCTTTTTCAAAAGGAATCCTTTAAGTTTTTTTTCACAATTTGTCAATCTTAAATTAAGCGCCCCGTAGACCTCAGCCGTTGACAATCCCCCACCGGGAAAGACGATCAGGATCGATAGGGGCCTCAAACCCCGGTAAGGTTGAATCTTTTCCCCGATACCGGAAACGATGGCCGGTCGGCCATAGAGGAAATAGGGCACGTCGGCCCCCAGGGGCAACGCCAGGGCTGTCAGTTCGTCGGGTGATAAAGGGTGGCCAAAATAGCGGTTCAAGACCTTGAGCACGGTGGCCGCGTTGCTGCTTCCGCCGCCCAAACCGGCACCCACCGGTATCCGCTTGATGATTTCCATCCTGAGGCCGAAGGATGCCCCCGACGTTTTACGGATCAGCGCGGAACGAAAGCGCAGGGCGGCACGACAGGCCAGGTTGGAGGTGTCCTCCGGCACTCCCCGGGCGTTGCAGCGAATCGATATGTCGGAGCCTTCGAAGTGGAAATGGATATGATCGTAGAGATCGACGCAGGCCATCAGGGATACCAGATCGTGATACCCGTCCGCGCGCTTGCCGGTAACGGCAAGGAAAAGATTGACTTTGGCCGGCGACCGGCTTTCAAGTTCAGAGGGCATCATGGGGGGGCATTGCAATGGGAACGAGGCCTTCGAAATGGTGAAACCCCTTTCAGGCTTTTTCCCTCACATAAATCATGCGCAGATCATAGAGAAGGCTTTTCAGTATATTCTCTTCGTCGGGGTTCAGGTTGCCTTTGGTTTTTTCCTCCAGCATAGCGAGCAAGTCGATGGTCTGTTTGGCAATCGCTAAATTCTTCGTTTTTTTACCGCCGCCCGGTTCTTCCAGGATTCCCAGCTGCACGAGGGCCGATGAGTTCAACGAAATGATAAAGGTGGAAAAATCGATGGCCGGCAATTGAGTGCCTTCTGCATCCGGCTGTGCACCCGTTCTGGTTTCGGTCTGGTCCTGATCGGCGGACGCATCGGCATTCACCGGTTCGGCACCTGATTCACTCGTTGGGGGGGACGTGTCTTTTTTTTCTTCACTCATGGGGCAATCTCCCGCGGCAATGGCTGGCTTCGGCGTTGTGTAGGCGTGATGCATGCTTGCGCCGGCAGCCGGTTTGCCGCCATCATTGTCAAAGGCTTGAGGCCATGATTCCGAAACTATTAAACCACATTAGCCACGGCACTCCAGAAACTCAAGCGGCATTACGGTTTTGACCATCGGTAACCGACGGAGCTCTTCAAGAACATCGTCGGGAATGGCCGTATCTGTGCTGAGAAAAACGATATTGCGGTTGCCTCCCTCTTCCTGGCCGACCTGCATCCGGCCGATATTGATATTATGGTTACCGAGCGTGGTACCGATACTGCCAATCGCGCCCGGCTTGTCCACATTATGAATCAGCGCCATATGAGCCATGGGAATCATTTCCAGGCGGAAATTATTGACCCGGACGAGGCGCGAATCTTTCTTGCCGTAAATTGTCCCCGCGACCTTGCTTTCCATTTCGGTCGTGACGACCCGCACGCTGACGAGATTCAGGAATTCATCGGATTCGGCGCTGGTGGTCTCGGTAATTTTGATGCCCCTTTCTTTGGCCAGCACGGCGGCATTGACCGAGTTGACATCGTCCTTGACGGTCGGCGTCAATAACCCTTTGATGATGGCCGTGGTAACGGGTGTCAGGTCAAGTCCCTGAAAGTCTCCGCTGTATTCAACCGAGACTTCTTTGACGGGGCCATGGACCAGCTGAGGCATCAGGCAGCCGATCTGATCGCCCAGTTTGAGAAACGGCCGCAGACGGACGAGCAGTTCCCCGGTGACCGATGGCGCGTTCACGGCGTTGACCACGACCCCCTCCTTCAGGAAGGCCATGATCTGTTTCACCACGGCCACGGCCACGTTGGTTTGCGCCTCGAGGGTCGCGGCCCCCAGATGGGGGGTGCCGATCAGATGGTCCAGTTTGACCAGGGGCGAATCTCCAGGAGGTTCGGTTTCGAAGACGTCCAGCGCGGCCCCGGCGACTTTACCCGCCACCATGGCCGCGTACAGGTCGTCCTCTTTGACAATCCCCCCCCGGGAACAGTTGATCAGCATGACACCGTCCTTCATCCGGGAAAAAGCCGCTTGATCGATCAGGCCGATGGTGTCTTTTAACTTGGGCACATGGATGGTAATAAAATCCGCCCGGCGGTAGAGTTCTTCCAACCCCACCGTTTCAAAACCGGCCTTTTGGATTCGCTCCGGATTCACATGCGGATCGTAAACCAGGACCTTCAACCGCAGCCCCCTGGCCCGGTCGGCCACGATCGAGCCGATTTTGCCGAAGCCGATAACGCCGAGCGTCTTACCGAAAATCTCGCGCCCCTGGAGCAATTTCTTGTCCCACCGGCCCGCGCGCAACGATGCGGTTCCCTGGGGGACATTGCGGGTCAACGACATCAGCATGGCAATCGCATGCTCGGCGGTGGTGATAACGTTGCCATCCGGAGTGTTCATGACCACGACACCATGGTGGGTGGCGGCCGGGATATCGACATTGTCCAACCCGATGCCGGCCCGGCCAACGACTTTCAAGCGGGTGGCCCGGGATAACAAGTCTTCCGTGACCCTGGTGGCGCTTCGAATGATCAGGCCGTCATAATCGTCGATGATTTCGGCCAGGGCCGCCGGCGTCAGGCCGGTCTTGACGTCAACCGAGAGCCCCTCTTCGGCCTCCAGCATCTCAATGCCCACCTCACCCAGGTTGTCGCTCACCAATACCTTCATCAATCTCCTCCACATGAATAAGACGGCCGTTGCCTGCCGTTTGCGTGTCGCCCATCACCGGCGGAATGGTCGATCCGGTCAAATTGATTGCTATATTAGAGAAAAACACTGTGGGTTTCAACCCGTTTTTAGAGGTATCCATTGCCATTTTTATCAGCTGCTTGGCAAATTCCCCGGCGGACCGCCACCCCATCCCGGATTGGTGGTTGTAATGCCAGCTGGCAAAAGTTATGCTGCCGTGCAATTGTGGAAAAGCAGCCGGAACCTGACGCCATTGACGACGGCAGCGGCGCCGATCGAACCTGTCGTCCGGGATTTTGAGAAGCGCTCACACCAAATAGGCCCGCAAACTGCGGCGGCCCCCCCGGCGGAATGGTCCCGATTCACTTCACACATTATCAGGGGTATAGAGGAAAAGGCGTACGGTCATGGCGGCAGACGAAAAACAGGCAACCCGAATAGGGTGGATCGGCACCGGCATAATGGGACGCTGGATGTGCCAACACTTGATGCAAAGCGGGTATCCGGCCGTCGTCCACACGCGCTCGCAGGCCAGGGCCGAACCGCTCCTGGAAGCCGGCGCCCGCTGGATCGCCTCACCGGCGGAGGTGGCCCGGGCCGCCGATATCGTTTTTACAATGGTGGGCTTCCCGCAGGATGTGCGCGCGGTTTATCTGGGCCCGGACGGCATTCTGAAGGGCGCCCGTTCAGATCAGATCGTTGTCGACATGACGACGACCGAGCCGAGCCTGGCCGTCGAGATCCATCGCGCCGCAGCCCGAATCGGGGTATCCGCCGTGGATGCCCCGGTGTCGGGGGGCGACATCGGCGCCCGCGAGGCCCGTTTATCGATCATGGTGGGCGGCGACGAGGCCGTGGTTGATGAACTGATGCCGTTCTTCAAGATTATGGGGCGGCAGATCGTGCATCAGGGACCGGCCGGCGCCGGTCAACATACCAAAATGTGCAACCAGATCGTCATTGCCGGGACCATGATCGGCGTATGTGAATCCCTGCTTTACGGCCAGCGGGCCGGTTTGGATCTTAAAACGGTGCTGGAAAGCATTGCCGGCGGGGCGGCCGGATGCTGGTCGCTGGATAACCTGGCACCCCGAATCCTGAAACGCGACTTCGATCCCGGTTTCTTTGTGACCCATTTTATCAAAGATATGGGAATCGCCCTGGCGGAAGCCAAACGTATGAATCTCTGTCTGCCGGGCCTGGCCCTGGTTCACCAGCTGTTAAGACGGGACAGGTCTTTGTCGGGCAGCATTATTTCGAATGTTTCATTTAGACTCTCAGCTCCGCCCATGGTGGAACCGATAATACATGCGACACGTCCTGTTGAGCATATTTCGAATTCCAGGCCGGCATCCGTTAAAGCTTCCTGAGAAGCCTGGACTGCAAAAATGCTCATTTTACTCATGGATCTTCTGCTTTTGCGAGGGATTTCTTTTTCGTTGATTAAAGCAGAGGGAGCACCGACTCTGCTGCGCAAACCAATATATTGATCCCAGCCATTCATTTGGCGGACAGCGTTTTTACCTGCTCTGATTCCTTTTATAAACGAAGGAACATCAGGACCAAGGGGTGAAACTGCTCCCAAACCGGAAATAACAACTCTCTTTATCAACCCAGCCTCTTATTTATAAAATTGTGAAAAAAATCTTTGCCTGTAATATTACGGGCTACGATAAATGAAGAGATCATTGCTCCCATAATCCCCGGCAAGACGGAGCTTTGACCGGCGGCATAAATATTTCTGAATGCGATTTTACCGAGAAAATTTATCTGGCCTGTTTTTTGTTTTATCCCGTATGCCGATCCGTGGGGAGAATTTAAAAAATCACGGCATGTCAGGATTGAGGATGCATCAAGCACCTTGTATGAATTCCTGAATTCAGGATAATTTTTCAGAACACGCTCTTTAATACTTTCTGTCCTTTTTTGTTTATACTCGTGGTAATCGGAAGGCCTATTGCCTGGTTTTGAATTTTTCCAGGCAGTTACATGCTCCGGGAATGACACCTCAAAAGCATTCAACAGTCTGCATGGTTTACCCTTGACCATTTCCTGGCTTTTCATGATAACCAGAGCAGGGTCTCCAGAGTATGCAGGATCTATCATTCTGTTTGCGTCTGCTTCCGGGAAAAGAGATAGAATCGACGGAGCAAAATTATCTGTTTGTTTATCTGTTTGTTTATCTGGGGTGCCATTATCTTTTAAAACACCGTATACTGAAAAAAAACCTGCCGATTGTTCAAATGCATTAGCCCTGTTTATAAAAGCTTTGCTCATTTTTTGTTCCGGAAGTGTTTTTAATATTTCCTGGGGATGAATCGTAAAAATACAGCAATCGCTTGAGATCTCTTCTCCGGTATTTAAAATAAAACGTCCTATATGCTTATCTTTTATGTCATCGCATTCAACAATATATTCGCCGCACCTGATATCAATGTCAAATTCTGAAAATCGTTTTTTGAATGCCCTTATAAATGCGTCACCACCGTCTTCCACTCTTGCAATGGATTCATACAAACTGTAACTGACCCTGCTGTGATTGGCAAATGAGATCTCGGAAGGTTTGACTCCGTAGCACATGCTGTAGGCGGAAAGCAGTCCTTTTAATAGCGCATTATCCGTTAATCTGCACAGCATATTATCGAGGCTGATAAAGTCTTCCTCAATAAAACCCTGTGTAAGGGAAAGTCGTCTAAGATTCATTGCAGAGGTTTTTAAACAAACATCCCTGATCATTTCAAAATAGCGGTCAATTCCGGCTTCCTCGCCAGGAAAAACTTCTTTTATTTTTTCGATAATCTCTGGATAGCCGGTAGGTATGGCGTAGGCTGCCTGTTCCGATTCAAATACTAATCTGTTATTTTGTTCCCCGGTGATAAAAACTGGTACAATTTCATTGCTGATTCCCAGAACGGCCAGCATATCCTGAAGAAGTCCGTTGTTATTCCCTATTTTATGGCCACATTTATTAAAACCTCCTGTAAAATGAAAACCTGTATCAAAAGGGATACCTTTTCTATAAAATCTGGCCATCGCACCGCCTATGCGGGGATTCTTTTCAAGAAGAAGAACAGAATGGCGATTCATGGCCATCAAAAGCGCAAGGGTCATTCCGCTGATACCACTACCGACTATTATGCTGTCATATTGTATCATATTTAAGGAACTGCCAGTTTAAGGGATATCAAAAATTTCAGATGGCCATACCGCCATTTACACCGATAACCTGACCATGTATATACATATTTTTTTCTTTGCACAAAAAATCGACTACAGATGCAACATCCTCAGGATCGCCAAAACGGTTTAAAGGTATCATGGGCAGGATTTGATCCTTGGGAAGTTTGGCTGTCATATCTGTTTCTATTATGCCTGGAGCAACAACATTAACAAAAATGTTTCTTTTTCCCACTTCTCTTGCCAGTGCCTTTGCCGCGCCGATTAATCCTGCTTTTGAAGCAGAATAATTTACCTGTCCTGCCTGTCCTGTCTGTCCGGAAATTGAAGATATTATTACAATACGTCCCTGCTTTTCTCTGAGCATGGGGAACATTACGGTATGCATGACATTATAAAATCCATCCAGATTGGTAGAAAGAACCGAGTCCCATTCTTCTCTGGTCATCCATACAAAGAGATTGTCTCTCGCTATACCGGCATTATATACAACCAC
>JAERRP010000793.1 GCA_016735415.1 Desulfobacterales bacterium
ATGGCAAACGCCACGATATACAGCAGACCGTAGTAGCGCAGCTGAAAACCTCGCAGGCTGATCAGCACGGGATCGATTCGGCCGGGCAGGTGCTGCCACCATTCCCAGAAAACAGGCTCCATTCAGATTTCCAATCTTGCGCGACTTTCGGTCTGGCCGCCGTCTTTAAAAGGCAAACCCCGGGTGCAGAACGGTTTCGACCCGGACGGACTTGGCAATCTGCTTCTGCTTCCGCATGATCTGCTCCGTCTGTTTCCAGGCCGCGGTATCGATGGTCCCGATCGCCAGTTCGGCGGTGGGCTTGATCAGTGTCCGGGTGATCTCGAGCTGTTCGACCAGAAGATCACGGGGCGTGTCCTTGTCGAACTGTTGCAGGACATCCAGGACGCGCTCCTTGTTGGCCGGGTCCAGGGCCGCTTCCCAGCCCGCCAGCAGCGCCCTGATAAAACGCTTCACGGTGGCGGGCTCCCGACGGATCATCTTCTGTGACGTGACCACCGAGTTGGCCACGAACCGAACACCGTAATCGCCCGGAATAAAAAACCGGACCGGCGCATTGTCGGCCTGCATTTTGCGCCCGATGATAACCCCCTGGGTGTTCCGATAGACCGGCCAGATGTCGACCCGCCGCCGGTAAAAAGGGGTGTAATCATAGCGCACGTTGAACAGTTTCACCTCCGGCTCGGAAAGACCGGCCTTGGCCAGCAGGGTGCGCATGATGGTCTCATCGTTGCCGCCGTAAGTAATGCCGATGACGCGGCCTTTCAAATCGGCCAGCTGGTTTATGGGCGGATCGGCCCGGCGGTAAATCCACTGCAACGGATTGATCTGAAAAAGCTGCGCAATCACCACCACCGGAGCACCCTTGTCCAGCGCCCGAATCACCTGGTCGGCCGAGGCCACACCGAATTGGGCCTGCCCCAGCTCGAGTTCCTTGATGGCATCGCGCTCGGGGCCGCCGGCTTTGACATTTACTTCCATCCGGGCGTCTTTGAAATGGCCGTGGACGTTGGCATACAGGTCGCCCACCACGCTGGTGTTGAACAGCCACTTCAAACGGTAATTGATCTTGTCTGCGGCGATTGCGCCTCCGGCCGAAAACAACATGGCGAGCAGGGCGCCAACGACAACCGCCAGGTATGGACGTCGTGGCATCATGTTTTCCTCCCGGTTTTTCCAGGTGTTTCGACTACTTGCTTTCCCAGGTCTTGCGGATGAGGGCCCCGGTCCACTCCAGGAGGCCCTGATAAACGGATAAGGATATACCGATTAAAAACAGGGCGATCAATATCTTGCCCAGATCGCTCTGATAGAGCGCAATGCGGATGCTATAGCCGATTCCGGCGTTGGCGGCAATGAATTCAGCCACAATGGTCCCGGCCATGGCCAGGGTGGCGCTGCCCGCCACCACGGTGGTCAGTTTGCCCAGATTCTCGAAGGCCCGAATCTTGACTTCCAGCTGCCAGCGCATGCGCCCGGTAATGCGGTAAAAATGTTCGATACCCCTGATGGGTTCAGCCATGATACCCAGCACCGAGAGCAGCAACGGAAAATAGCAGATCATGGCGGCAATCAACAGGCGGGAGAGGAATCCGTCACCCAGCAGGATGAAGATAATCGGCGCCAGGGCCACGATGGGGTAGGCCTGCACGTTGTAGGCCGCCACCTTGACGAAGGACCCGAACCAGGTGGTCTGCCGGCCGACGACCCCGATCAGAACGGCCAGGCAGATGGACAGCACCTGCCCGATAATGGCGATCGACATGGTGTCCATGACATCCTTGAAATAGCGCACGGCCTCGGCCTGGAAAGTGTGCCAGATCATCAGAGGGCCCGGGATGACATAGTTGGAAAGGCGCAGTCCGTATTTGACGCCCAGCAATATCGCCAGCCCCAGAAAGTAAATGATCAGAAACTGGAAGATGCGTCTAGGCAGCATTCATGATCTCCAGCATGGTACGCTCCAGTGGTCCTTGGTCCAGGGGTTGATCGCGGATGAAGTCCTGGCCGGCTACCAGCGCCGCCGGTGGTATTTTGCCCGCGCCGGCCATTACCAGAATGTGCTTGCAGAATTTCGACACCTCGATGACGTTGTGCGAAATATATAAAAAATATTTGTCCGGGAAGAGCGCTTTGATCCCCAGAAGAATCTTCTCACGGGTCGGCTCGTCAACGTTGGCCAGGCTTTCGTCCATGATCAGCATCTGGAAATCCTGCAGTAAATAGCGGATCAGGTTGATGCGGTTTTTCTGCCCCAGCGACAATTGCGAAAAGCGCGCTCCCAGATGAGGCACCATCCCGAAGAGTTCCACCAGTTGATCTTTCCGATGCCGCTGCCGGGGCGTGATGATGCGATCGAGATGCTTGCCCACGGCCGCCCAGCCGGGGAGCCGCTCGGTGTTATAGGTATAGAGCACTTTGTTGATCCCGGTCATTTGAAGGTCACCTTCCGAATCGTTCAAATCGCCGGTCAGCAGACGGGCCAGGGATGTCTTACCGACCCCGGAGGGCCCGAACAGGGCATTGAAACCCGGGCCGGGCATCCGAAAGGAGAGGTCTTCGAAAACAACGGATTCCGTCCCGGGGTAGCGAAAGGTGATATGGCGGCAATCCAGCCGCATGTCCGTTTCCGGATTCATGTTACCCCGTTTGATCCTGAAGAATTCGTGTCATTGTGGGGCCGTCGATATTACCGCCGCTGATGATAACCCCCACACGGCCCCGGGGCTTTACGGCGCCGCTCAAGAGCGCGGCCAGGCCCAGCGCGCCCGAGGGTTCGACCACCAGCTTGAGGCGGTAGAAGAGAAAGCGCACGGCCGCCATGATGGCAGCCTCCGAAACCGTGGCGAACGCATCCACGTTTTCCCGAATCAGCGGGAAGGTGAGCTTTCCCAGCGACGGGGTGCGGGTGCCGTCCGCAATCGTGGGCGGATTGTGGACCGTCTGCAAAACACCTGTGCGAAAAGAGCGGGCGGCATCATCCGCCAGTTCGGGTTCAATGCCGATCACCCGGCAAGCCTTCATCGTGCCCCGGACCGCCAGGGCCGACCCGCTCAGCAGACCGCCGCCCCCGCAGGGCACCAGCAGCATATCCAGGTCTCCGGCCTGCTCGTAAAATTCCAGTGTGGCCGTCCCCTGCCCGGCAATGATATCCGGGTGATCATAGGGCGGGACCATGATGCTGCCGCGGGTTTCCTGGATTTCCCGGGCGATGCTTTCACGGGTACTGGTCACCGGATCATAGCGCATCACCTCGGCGCCGTAACCTTCGGTGGCCTGCCGCTTGA
This sequence comes from Desulfobacterales bacterium, assembly GCA_016735415.1. The sequence continues at coordinate 3,288 of JAERRP010000793.1, forward strand.
TCAGCGGGGCATCGGCCGGCATGATGACGGTGGTTTTGATGTTCAGCATCCGGCCGACCAGGGCCACGGCCTGACCATGGTTACCGGAAGAAAAGGTAACGACCCCGCGTGGGCGGTCTTCAACGGGAATCCGGGAGATGGCGTTGAAAGCCCCCCGGAATTTAAAAGCCCCGATGCGCTGGAAGTTTTCGCACTTCAGCCGGACCGAGGCCCCGACCCGGTCGTCCAGGGTCGCCGACGTCAGGACCGGCGTCTTGTGGGCTTTTCCCTGCAGCCTTTTCCGGGCCGCCATGATCTGCTCGAACATGCTCCTTCCTTTTCGTCGCTTTCAGTGAGGGGGCCTCGCGAGGGCCTAAATTTCTTCAATCCGATGCCAGAAAAGCTTCGGGCCCCAGATAGTTTTGAACGTAGTCGGCGACCGCATCTTCCAGCGAAGTGCCGGCCACCTCACAACCGCTGGCTTGCAGCTTGGCCATGTCCGCACAGGTGTAATACTGGTATTGGCCCTGCAGTTCTTCCGGCATGGGAATATAGTCGATTTCGCCAGGCTTGGCGGTGGCCGCGAACAGGGCCCCGGCCACATCGTTCCAGGTCCGGGCCTGTCCCGTGCCGATGTTGAAAAGTCCGCTGACTTCGGGATGCTCCAGGAAGAAAAGAGTCATGGCCGCGGCATCCTTGACGTAGATAAAGTCGCGCTGCTGTTCGCCATTGGCGTAATCCGGCCGATGCGACCGGAACAGCCGGATGCGCCCCTCGTCCCGCACGCCGGGGTAGGCTTTGTTGATGACGCTGCGCATCGCGCCTTTATGGCCTTCGTTGGGACCGAAGACATTGAAGTACTTCAGCCCCGCGATGGTCTTCAGCCAGCCCTCACGCCGCGCCCGCAGGTCGAAAAGATGCTTGGAATAACCGTACATATTCAGGGGCCGCAGCGTTTCCAGCCGGGTTTCGTCGTCCGTATAGCCCCGGGAGCCGTCACCGTAGGTGGCGGCGCTGGAGGCGTAAATCAGGCGGCAACGGCGGTGGGCCTCCCGCCAGGCGGCAATCCGTGCCGTGTAGCCATAATTGTTTTCGATCAAGTAGTCGGCGTTTGTTTCAGTGGTGGAAGAACAGGCGCCCATATGGAGAATGGCCTCGATCGTATCGCCGAATCGCCCCTTTTCCAACCCCTCGATAAAAACCGTTTTGTCGAGATAATCCGCAAATCGCAGCCCCACCAGGTTGCGCCATTTGGCCGCATGGCCCAAATGGTCGACCACCAGGATGTTATCCCGACCCCGATTGTTGAGCGCCCATACCAGGGCACTGCCGATAAACCCCGCACCGCCGGTCACAACGATCATCGCGAATTGTCTCCCTGGAAGTCTGATGACACAGGCGCCACCGAAAGCAGCGCCAAACCGATTGCTATAAACCAGGCCCAACTGGAAGCAATAACATATTACCAGCCAGGGCTGCTTTCCCGGCCGGTGTTTTCGCCAGGATCACGGCCGGCCGGCACCGACTACTCCTCCTCCGCTTGGAAGGTGACCCTGCGGGCCCGCTCATAACGCCATCCTTCCGCCAGGGCCCACAGGCGGTGGCGCGGTCCGGGGCGATCCGCATCGAGATCGCCATAGGCCACATCCTCCTCGTAAAAAAAGCACATGGCTTGGCCGACCCTTCGCACCCGGGGATTATAAACGGCCGGCGGCCGTCGGGCAAAGGTGCTCAGCGTTCGGGAAACCGTTTCGATCGTCGTCAATTCATTAAGGGAAACCCAGGTCGGCGGGAACAGCGTCATGGTTTGCGATTGATGCGCGGCCAACACCTGGCGTGGTGTCATCCAGCGATAGGCACTGACTTCCTGCGGGCTGAGCCGGATCGTCCCCGCCGGTGCGGCCGCCAGGAAAAACCAGGTCCTGAACCGGCGCGGCATACTGGTTGGCGAGATCCAGCGTGAGAACGGCACCAGGTGCTCGGCCGCCAATTCCAGCCCGGCCTCCTCACAAAGTTCCCGCACAGCCGCCTGGCGGGCCGCCGGGGGCCATTCCTCCTCCTTCCGGAGCGGGCCGTCGGAGGCTTCGATGGTGCCCCCGGGAAATACCCAGGCCCCGGCAAACGGATCGGCCCCCAGATTGCGACGCAGGAGTAGTGTCTCCACTTCGCACGCTCCCTCACGAAGTAAAATGACGGTGGCTGACGGAATCAAAGTTTCTTCTTTAGGGGCGGTGTGAATCTGCATTACAGGATCGATTGCATCGGGTTATGTCCCGGTTGCAGGCTTTTGATCATCAATGGGCTCATCCCCGGAACGACGATTGGGGCAGAAGCCAAAACCACAGCGATTGGACGCTCCCTAGCGAAGTCGTCCGGCGACAAGCGGCAATCCCACCCCGCTTTACAGCAGCGTCGTCCAAATTCTGTCGAGGACCGGCCCGAAGCGAGAAACGCCGCCCCGGAGCGAAAAAGGCCCTTTCTGGAGGACCACATTAGCGGACGCAACCCGCGGCGTCAACCGCCCAAACCGCGACCGTGGCGCCATCCAGCATGTACAGCTCATGGGTTAAATTGACCACCGGGCAGGCATGGTTGGGGTAGATCTGAAGACGGTCCCCCGGTTTCAGGCCGGACCTGCCCCGGGCCACGAAACCATGTTCTTCGGAGAGTTTTTCGATCATCAGGGGGGTAGGCTTCCCGGGTGGGCTTTCCAGGGCATAGGCCACCCCATAGCCGGTGATGCCTGCTGTTCCGTGAGCCCCACGGTCCGAACTGAGGGTCTTGGAACCGGCATCGACGATGGCATAGCGGTCGTTGGTGCTGACCACCGTGGTCAGGACACTGAGCGCGATCTGTTGAGGTGTGATCAACCCCAGGCGCAACGGTGTCTGATCCATGAAAACATAATTACCCGGGCGGATTTCGGTAAGGCCGTCAAATTGCCGGGCCGCCAGGACCGTCGGCGTCGATCCGACCGAAACTTCCGGTACCTTGAATCCGGCTTTACGCAGACGACCGGCCAGACCGGTCATGCTTTGCCGCTCTTCTTCCGCAATGCGACCGGCGGCGGCCTGGTCCTTGGCCCCGTAAGCCTGACCGGCGTGCGAAAGCAGACCGCAAAAATCCAGGTGCGCAGCGCGGTCGATGGCTTCGGCCAGTGTGAAAACGAGCGGGGCGTCGGGCCGGCAGCCGCAGCGATGCAGACCGACATCGATCTTGATATAAACCCCTGGTCGGCAGCGAAGTACGGCCGTGCGTTCAACCAGCAGCGCCAGACCCTCAAGGCTGTCCACGATGAAGCGCAAATCGCAGCCATGGTGTTTGGCGGCCGCAAGGATGCGATCCAGTTTGGCCGCCACAAGCTGGGGATGGGCGAGCGTTATGGATTGCAGACCGGCTTCGATGAAAACCAGGGCCTCGTCCACCTTCGAAGCCGTGAGACCGCAGGCACCGGCCTCGATCTGCTGCCGGGCAATGGCAATCGATTTATGGGTTTTGACGTGCGGCCGCAAATTCAGATTGACGTTGCGGGCCAGATTCTGCATGCGGCCGATATTGGCCTGCAGAATCCGATGGTCCACAACAACGGCCGGCGTTTCCAGGTTGTCCGGAACCTTCATGGCAAAGGGTGTTGGATCATATCCATGATCCTGCAATGCATCCCGAAGCAGTTAATGTTGACACCGGGCCATACCACGGTAATTTTTTGGGCCGCAGGCACAACCCGGACCGGTTGAGGAGAGTCAAACGAGCAAACAGGGCCCGGATGTTTCTACTTTTTATCTTTGTTTTTGTTGGTTTTCTTGGGCCGCGCATTCCCATTGGTACCTCTCCAGATCTTGCCCCGTTTGCTGCGCTTATCACCTTTTCCCATGGTTCCCTCTCCTTCTCGTATGGATTATTATGTGCTTGTAATAAAACATTTATTAGTAAGGGCTTACCGGGAAAAAAGCAAACCTTTTCCAAAATTCCAGGATTGAAGCGCTCCCTTAACGCGGGGCGGTCGGATAAATCCTTATCTCAGCAGTGCCCCAGTTCACAATAGCGCCGGCCGAATTTCTGGCGTAACAGCGTTTTTTCCCAGGCCGTATCAACGACCGTCGCTGACCACGAATGGTTCGAGCGGCACCTGTCTGACATTAATGACACTAAGCCCCTGAAATAGCAGTGTCAAAGTGGTGGAATCGACCACGATCGCATATGCGGAGAACCGTTTGGACCTCACCGTCGGTGCCATGGTAAACCTAAACACCTAAGAATCATCCCCCGGGCTGGGTGCCGGGCGGATTCATGCTGCCCTGGCGGTAGCCTTCCAGATCCACCGTTACAAATTTAAAACCAATGGCTTTCAATTTACGGGCCACCCGAGCCCGCATGTCGACCGGCAAAATGCGTTCGATATCGTCGCCGTGACATTCGATCCGGGCAATTTCACCGTGACAGCGTACACGCGGGGCCGCAAAACCGATCTGCTGCAAATAATCCTCGGCCGCTTCGATCCGGGCCAGGAGAGATGGGGTAATCGGGGTGTCGTGGGGAATACGTGTCGCCAGGCAGGCCATGGCCGGGCGATCCCAGTTGGGCAGACCGCGCTCACGGGCAAGCGCCCGGATATCGCTTTTGGTCATAGCGGCCTCCACAAGGGGCGCCAGTATGCCCATTTCTTCGGCCGCCTGCATACCGGGCCGATAATCCTCCTGATCGTCGCTATTGGCACCATGGGCCAGATAGGCAATGCCCCGCTCGGCGGCGGCGGTCTTGATTTGGCGAAGCAAGCCCTGCTTGCAGATATAGCAGCGGTCGGAGGGGTTGGCGACAAAACCGGACGCCTCCATTTCCGTACTGCGCAGAATCAGATGTCGGCAACCCAGGCGGCCGGCCACGCCGATGGCCTCGCGGGTTTCACGCTGCGGATGGATGGGCGAAACGGCCGTTACAGCCATAACCCGATCACCGAGCGCCTCCACTGCCAGTGCCAATAGCAGGGAACTGTCAACGCCGCCCGAGAAAGCCACCGCCAAAGAGGGCAGGCGCCGCAGTTGCTTTAAAAGTTTTTCAACCGGAGATGTCAATCGGACCTCTTTCGAATTACCTTTCAGCGGATTCACCGGAAAGTCAGAAGGCCGCACGGATCGGGGCCGCAACTAGAATATAATACCCTATTTTTTACAACACAGCCAGGCAGGATGCATCGGCGCTTGGAATGTTAGTTATTTTTGCGCGCGCCCCCCGCGCGCCCTAAGATATCGGTGCCCGCCGTCTTGATCATAAGCCAAGTGAAGGGCAACCACAACCGCACCCTGTCCGGTGCGCAAGGGCCGTCGGTCAACGCAACCAAATTAATCATTGCCAAAGGCAACGCAAATCTTGTAAGAAACTGGATTTAATGAGCTACCCGTATCCAGGCCACCAAATATCCTTTTCAGAGGGGTTTCTATGGGAAAGAACAGCTTACTCAAATCGACTTCCAAGAAAAAATCGAAAGCCAAAACCGCCAAAAAAGTAGCGGCCCGCAAGAGCAAGACCCAAAAAACCGTTGCCAAGGCCAAATCGAAAGCCAAAGGCCGCCCCGCTAAACAAGTAGCGGC
>JAERRP010000472.1 GCA_016735415.1 Desulfobacterales bacterium
GTATCAATTTGTGCCAATCGCGGTAGTCCTTCGGCAGGAGTGTCGATTTCGGATCAATCGATTCAAACAGCACACGGCCCTCGCGGGAAAAAAATACGAGACCGTAGACCCCGTCCATTTTGATTACATCTTTAAATATGTCTTGCATCAACCGTTTCCGTTTTCCGGCATAAAATAATTGCCCTGGATTAAAAAGCGTCGCTGAGAACCTGAATGATCTTATCACGCGGACATTTGGGATTTACGCTGATAACTGTGTTCTTATCACCCGCAAGCACAATCGTGTCGGCTTTACCGCTGCTATCGAAATAAGTAAGTTTCATTTTTCCGAAATCGCATAATGATCCCAAATCAATGAAAGGCTGTATCAGCATTTCAACGGAATCATCCTCGTAAATGTCTTCAAGTCCACATCGGTCGCCAACTTGACGCCGCAGTAAATTTTTTATTGTATCAACTGTCCAGGACTCAGGGTCTTCAAGTAGGATATCGTCAATCGGTTCAATGACCGTTTCCTCGCTATCATTAAAGTCAGGTTGCGTTTCATCCTTGATTCGCATGGCTTCGAGAATGATCGGCTGAAGGTCGCTGTTGATTTTATTGTCCATCACGGGGCAGTCATTCTGGATCGACAATGTCACATCACCCCATGTAAAAATTTGATAGGCGGCCTTGAGTCCTTTGATTTGGCCGACACGGGCATCAAGCAATTCACCTTCGCGGAAAAAAAGAACCCCCCCGTCGCCACTCGCTTTGTCCATCAGTCGGATCGTGCAGGTGCGTTCCTCCATTTCCATCAGTTGCAGGAACATTCCTGAGGAAACACTGTGCAACGTGCCACCATCAGACTCCTTACGCAGGGTCTTCATTATGTGACGGGCCAGATCTTCGATCAGAAAAGGTTTGCTGATATAGCCGACCGCGCCTCCTTCCTGAGCCAGACGTTTCATTTCAGGCGTGCTGTAGCCCGTAATGATAATAACAGGAATATCCAGATATTTTTCCATAATCTTGGCCAAGAGGCTGAAGCCATCCATTCGCGGCATTTTCAAATCGGTAACGACGAGCGAAATGGGATGCTTCTTCAATTGTTCAATGGCCCCCAGACCATCTTTGGCCAGGACAACCGTAAAAGTTTCCCGGTATTTTTCAAGGCCTTCCTTAAGGGCCTGAAGCATTTCCAGATCGTCGTCAACAAAAAGTACTTTACGGATCATGCCGAATTCCTTTTGATTTATTTTTAGGAAGCCTTGTCGATGTCAACGATTTTTACGCCGGCGACATAGTCCACGGCTTCGTACTTTTTAATGTTGCCGATCTTGCGGGAAATTTCGTTCATTCTTTGTATCTGATCATGGGCGCGGGCAATCTTTGGGTACGAAGGATCGTTTTCTGCCAGGGTTGAGAGTACCTCGTTTATAATATTGGTAACAATTGTAAGCGGCTGGTTGAACCGATGCGCCACCCCACCGGCCATTTCGAGAACGCCCTGAAATTTCTGACGATTATATTTTTCCTGCAGTTGATGAATTCGGGTTGTTACATCATCGATGATGCAACTGATCTTCTGAATGCATCCCTCGTTCTTGTGCACAGTTGCACGCAGTTTGACATATCGCGGTCGATTATCGATCGGATGCAACTGTAGAATTACCTCCTCGCGCCCCACTTTTATCAAATCTCCCAAAAACATAAAGAACAGTTGCTTATCTTCGGCAATCAAAAAATCGGTAAATGACTTTCCCGCCAACTGTCCCGGCTTGGGCCCAAGTATCCTGGCAACAATGCTATTTGCTTCCAATATACCACCTTGAGCGTCCAATACCAACGCAGGCCGGTCAACGCGTTCAAGTTCATCACAGGTTGTCGTGTTGGTCTGTGAATCCTCGATTTCACCGGTTACATCCCTCACCGAACTATCCAGAAAAATCACAACACCATCGTCGTCGATAATCGCTTTGGTTGTGACCGATCCCCAGATCGGGGAGCCGTCGATACGCGTCAAAGCGATGGGAATGTCGTTAATGCAGCCTCTACGCAGGACGGTTTGAACGAGAATTCCCCGGTCTTTTTTATTTCGGTAGAGCTTGATGATGGGATAGCCAATTGCATCTTGAATTGATTCGAAGCCGAATATTCGCACAAAGGCCTCATTGCAGAAGACGATCTTACCTTCGACGGTCACACGGCAAATCGCAACCGGCAGATTTCTAACAAACTCGGCGTAGTTGCGTAAGGATGCGTCCGTATTAGCATTCGGAAACTGTTTCATCTTAGCATTGATGTTGCAATCATTAACTAGATCTTTATTTTTAGTTTCTCAACCTCGGATTTATACTTTTTGGCCCAAGTTGCCAAATTACTTCTGAATTGAGCAGTGGCATCGATCTCTTCGGCAATTTCATTAATCGACTCCAAGACGCCCTTGATCAACTCTTCGTCAGTCGTATCGCCCACAAACGAAATCTTTTTATGGGCATATTTGAACTCGGCCGCAAAAGGATCAAGGAACGGATATTGATCGGCCTTCTCGACAAATTTTCGATTGAGCAGGGTCGCAAAATTGGAATCCAAATTCTTCATGGTCAAGGCGGTTCGCTCAAAAATAACCATCAACTCTTCTATCGCCGTGAGAATCCGAATCGAAGGTTTGTAGGATAGTTCCTCAACCTCCAACTCCTCCTCAATTGCCTCCTCCACGGGTTTGGAGGGTTGCATCCGGCTGACATGAAACAGACCGCCACGTTCCTTGGTTAATTGAATCAATTGGGTAAGGTCCTGATCGTCGCGCAAGGTGTCTCCTGCGCCCCACGAGTAGGATCCACCACAAATCTGTCCGTTGTTGAATAAAACCAGGCCGCCTTCCTTACTTTGACTGATGCTCACCTCAATAAAGCCTGTCAGCGCTTCAGTGCACATTTTCTTTACCAAACCCTCCAGATCCGTAAATTCAGTGCTCAGATCCTGGTAGATTCTTTTGGCATTTGGAATGTTCGACCAGAAGTAGATATCTTCTGTTTTGATTTGATAAACGCTTAGAATATAGTTGATGGATTCCGTCGATTGAATCAACTGCGCGATCACATCCCGTCCGGTCGATTCACCATTGCGGCCAGCAAAAAAGCCGTTGAGTATTTCATCTTTGTCAAAAAAAAGAAGCCCTTCCGAAGAAGAAGATTTAAAGTGTAAGACCCCACACCCGACCTCGCCCTGAAAATGCTCGATCAGCCGGGGGATCTGAACATAATAGCTGTTCATGTTGCCGAGTGTGGGTTTTTCTCTTGGGATAACAGGCATTCGTCCAATCCCGCAGATCATATAGTTAGTTGTGCATTATGATACTAAAATAAATCGATTGTTAGGCGCCACGCATGGGCGCCAGGTTCGAATGTAAGGCTTAGCGCCTTCGTCTTCGCAGGCGTTCGATCGAAAGTCGAATACTGTCTTGCATACGTGTAATGGCTTCGGCCAGGTCGCCAATTTCATCATGCGATTGGGTCTCAATTTCAACGCCGAGTTCACCGACGCTGATACGGTTGGCCGCATCGGTCAGGGTTCGAATCGGTTTGACAATGGCGCGGCTAGCCAGCAAGGCAATGATCACAACGACGATGAAGGTTGCCCCCAGCAAAATTAAAGCGAACATCTGAGCATCCTTCAGCGATTTAAAAGCCTCATCTTTGGCCTGTTGAATCGCAAGGATCCATCCAAGATTGGTTTTGCGGGCAAAGCCAATCTCTTCCTTACCGTTGGATCCTTTAAATTCAACCATCCCCCGTTGGTTGGCATGGGCGGCTTTAATAAGCGGGTTGCGGCTTAAGTCCTTAGATTTTTGGACGAAAGCCGGAATTTGATGGGCAATAACCTTACCGTTTTGATCCACCAAAAAGGCATATCCTGTTTTCCCCTGGCGCCAGTTAGCAATTCTTTTGGAGATGGCGTCACGGGTCATGGCCGCCGCCAGGATGCCGATCGTTTCATTATTTTTGCGAATCGGTACGGCCAGTACCAGGGCCGGCTTTTTGGAAGTTTTACCGATAAGATTCTGCCAGGCGATTTGCTTGCCGGCCATAATATCCTGAACATACTGTCTGTCAGAATAATCTTTAAGATCTTTGCCGTCGTTGCGGGCGATATTCATGCCGAAATTATCGGTTGTAAAAACCAGATACATCCAGGGGTATTGTTTCTGGACCGTTTTTAGCAGGTCTTCCTGTTCATAGCGCTTCATCGATTTGATCGCCGGCATTTCGGCCACAGTTTTGAGAACGCGAATATTCTTATCGACCCACCCCTCGACTTCGGTTGCCAAAGCACTGGTAATTTGTTTACCGAACCGATCATTGTCGTTAAGGATCCGATCGTTGGTTTGTTTAAACGAAAGCGCAAAATAAATACCGCCGGGCAGCAAGCTGACGACAAGCATCAACAGGACGACCTTAAGTGTCAGGCCCATGCCCGATTTCTTCTTGCGCGTGTCAATTCTTTCCGATTTTGGTGATGAGGCGGGTTCGACGCTGGGTCCCGCTGTCGATTCAGTGGTTGCTGTTTCCGGTTCTCCCTGAGGATGATCCGCCGGCAACTCCGGCGTCGCCGCCGGAGTTGCCGGCGTCACAACACTACCCGTGTCCGCGATGGCTTCTCCGATGGGTTCCTGCTTTTCGACGGTGATCATATGCGAACAGGATCGACACTTGAATCGTGCTTTTTTACCCTTTATTTTAGCAGGATCAATTCTGTATTTTTTTCCGCATTCCTCACAAATGACGATCATTATTAGACTCCTTGATAGGGGCTCACCTCAGATCGAGACTTCACCTCAATTGATGTATTAATGCAACTGCTGCTTCGGGCCGGTTGGTCGAAAGTAATTAATCGCCATCCCAACCACTTTAGGTTTTCAGTACCCTTTTGCTCTGATTTTTTGGACCATGTTTTGTTTGAATTCCGTCTTTTTTTGATCACGCTGTATTTCCTGAGCCAGCAAATTGACAAGTTCGGCGGCCCTGTCGGTGGGGAAATTCTGGAGCGTGTATCCCAAATCTTCCACCCCGTCTTCGGCAATGACTTCCGCCAGTGGTCCAATCGCAAGTGAGAGTTCCGCAATTAAAAAATCAGTAAAATCCCTATCGACGCTGTGGGCTGCACTTTCAACGGCTTCAATGAGTTTCAACGCGAGAAGTTTGGAAGCGGCGTCGCGTAAATTGGCCATGTTCAGACCTGTTTTCCGGGCAACTTGTGCAAGTGTCAGATTCCCGTTCAATGCCATCAAAACACTTAACATGTGCCCGTCCAGTGAGAAATTACCGAGATCATCTTTTACCGTCGGTTTAAAAAGCATGGCCGAAATGTCGCCGGACGAAAAATCCATCAGCACCCTCCTGAAAAAATTAGCCTCTCCCAGTCAACAGCTGATTCAGCCCTTCAGTTGTTGAATCAGCGTTTCCCGTAAATTTTTAAATTCATCCCGGATAAGCTGCCTGATGGCGGCAATCGCCTCCTCAAACTGTGGCAACGTCACAACCGCCGTCTGGCCTGGCGGGGGTTTATCGAATACCTTTTTTTTATCTTCATTATTGTCGGAGGCGTCACTTTTCGTCTGGTCCGCCGCGTTCGAGGACCTGGGTTTTTCCAGTGGACGCTCCCGGGTCGAATCGCGTGAAATTTCGATCTGTTCTTTCAACTCTTTGTATTGGTTCAATTCGATATACAAAAGCTTCTTCTTCTCGGAGGAGGAAATTTTACCCGGTATGGCCGCATTGGAGAAGCTGGCGTAGACGGTGTTCAATAAATTAAACGCTTTCGGATGGGCCTTCCCCTTATTTGATTTTACATACAATCCGAGTGATCCCAGCAATTGAAGAAACATTACAAGAATACGATCCTCTTTGTAGCGTTTTTTCAGGGTCTCGCCATGGGAGACAAATCGCTCCATGATATCATCCGTGATTTCCCACTCGATTGACATAACGAGCGATTTGAGCTCATCAAGCGGATCAGCGGTTTTGCCGCCGGTGTGAGCGGTTTCGGCCTCATCTCCCTCGAAAAGGGTATCAAGGCGGTTGGCCAGTTCACTGTCTACGTTCCTGCTGGCTTCGTCGCTCAATTAACACCTCCTATTTGAGTTCGCCCTTAATTGAACTCATGGTCATGGTGATGATTTTTTTAAGGGTCGAGACAATATTCGTTCCAGTTACAGCACTGGCCTCAAATGCCGGACGCTTCAATTGACTGTTGAGGTCTTTTTCCATGGTCGCAAATGGCACTATAGGAATCCCCTGCTCGGCCAAATCAACTTTATTATACTGAAATACCATGGGAATCGAAAAAATACTTTTTTTGTAATTTTTAAGATTTTCGTGAAGATTTTTCAAGGCCAGGATGTTTTTTTCACGGCGCACGGCCATGGAATCGGCCACGAACACGATACCGTCGACACCGCGCAACACCAACCGTCGCGTGGCATTGTATTTTACTTGTCCCGGCACTGTGTAAAGTTGCATTTTGACCGCATACCCATTGATCTTCCCAATATCAATGGGTAAAAAGTCAAAAAACAGGGTGCGATCACCATGGGTTTTAACCGTTACCATTTCGGTCTGGATGCGATCGTTGAATTTTCCGTAAATATATTCCAGGTTAGTTGTTTTACCGCCGCGACCGGGACCGTAATAAACGATCTTGACCTGAACTTCCCTTTTTTTTAAATTTACGAATGCCATATAATATTTATCCGAAAGTTTTTGCTGATGGTAGTTACATTGAAATCCGACGACCGTCTAGGGGGTATGGATCGGCCCCAGTATTTTTCTTATTTTTTCAACTGACTCAGCGACTTTGAGGCGTAGGAAGCCCAGGGAAAGATCATTGCCGAACAAGGTGATCAGAAGAAATTCAGCCAGAACTTTACTGAAATGAATATTCTCTTTTTTACCTTTATGAAAAAGCAAAGAAAACTCGCCTTCGCCCACAATTTTAGCCATTGCACTGACGGCTCCGAAATTCCCGGCCGCCAATGCCGCCAAAGAGTATATATCGTGCTTGTTTTCACCGTCATCCAGACTGGCAATAATATTTCCGGACATGTCAATCAGGAAAACACAGTGGACACCGATGTCAATCATATCCGTCTGCAATATCTCGTCTATGCTATCAAGCTGTTTTTGACCAAGCGTATAAGACAATTGACGACCCTCCCTGTAAATATTTTAGTCAGCAAATCGTTTCGTGAGTTGCCTGCGGTCCCGGGCCTGCCCAGGGTGGTGTCGTCCCGAATGAGGACTGCGCTTACATTAGCGCTTGTACGCCAGCCGCCCTGTTGATTATTTAAGAAGTTCAGGCCTGCCCATCTCATAACTTATCACAAATATCAGAAAAGAGCCTGTTTTATCAAGCAAATTATCAATTATTGTCAATTATTGCACGGCTTTCGCTGTTGGGATAAAGTCTAGACAGCCTCCGTCGTCTGCGTGTCCGGATGGTCTCCAGGGGTCCCCTGTCCATGGCCTGCTTCCGCAAAGGGCATAACCACGGACACTTCGTTCCCCCCGGTCATCTTGAATTGGGCCCTGGGATAGCGCCGGCGGAAAATCCCCAGCATGCCCTGATTTTGTTGCAGCACCGTCGCCACAAAATAGCGGTAATCATTTTCCCGGGCAATTTCTTCCAGATTTTCAAGCAAATACGAAGCGATCCCCATGCCCTGAAAGTCCTCGCGCACGACAAACGCCACTTCGGCCCGATCGGCGTCATCTTGGGCATAGGTGCCGATAGCCACGATTTCATGGTGTCCGGATTTTTGGACAAATCCGATCAGGGACATATTTTTGCGATAATCGACCATTGACCATTGCTTCTGGATAATCTCATGGGAAAACAGCTTCATCTGGTAAAAAAAACGATAGTAGATGGTCTCCTCTTTCAGCGAATAAAAAAAATTGCGATAAGCGAACTCGTCTGAAGGCAACAGGGGCCGAAAATGAATCGTACGGCCGTTGCGCAGTTTGAGCGTGCTTTTGTAGCCTTCCAGAAAGAGCAAATCTTCTTGCGACGGCGTCAACTGGTCGGCAAAGATGTAGTGCCGTTTTTTGGCCAATTGAATCAATTCATCGCGGAATTTCGGGTGCGCAATCTGGGCCAATTCCATCACCCGCTGATAGATGCTTTTTCCCTGTAGTTCGGCGATGCCATATTCAGTAACCACAAAATTGACATCCGCCCGTGTAGTCGCGACGCCGGCCCCCGGGCTCAATTGCGGCACAATCCTTGAGACCTCGTTATTGCGCGCCGTGGAGGGCAGAGCGATAATCGAAAAGCCCCCCCTGGACATCGCACTGCCACGAAAAAAGTCCACTTGATCACCAATGCCGCTATAGAACAAATGTCCCATGGAATCGGAACAGACCTGGCCGGTAAGATCCACTTCCAGGGCCGAACTGATTGAAATGAGATGGTCATTGCGGGCAATCACGGTGGGATCGTTCACGAATTCGGAAGAACGGAAATAGAAAGCCGGGTTGTTATCGACGAACTGATAGAGTTTTTCGCTTCCCATGCAAAGAGAAGCCACCACACGGCCAGGCAGCAGCGATTTTTTTTTGTTGGTGATCACCCTTTTTTCGAACAACGGCATCAGACCATCGGTGATAAGTTGGGTATGAATCCCCAGGTCCTTTTTTTGATCCAGATAGCGCAAAATCATATTGGGCAGGTAGCCGAAGCCGATCTGCAGCGTGGCGCCATCTTCCACCAGCTGGGAAACGAAATGGCCGATTCGCATGGAGACCTGGTTTTCGTCCGTATCCATCACGGTCTCCACAAGCGGTTCTTCGCACCAGACAAAATAGTCGATTTCATCGATGTGTACGAAACTGTCTCCCCAGGTGCGCGGCATCCGCGGATTAACCTGCGCGATGACCAGGGCCGCATGTTCCATTCCGGAACGGGTGATATCCACAGAGACCCCCAGGCTGCAATAACCGAATTTATCCGGCGGACTGACCTGTACCAGGGCCACATCCAACCCAATGCGGTGGCTCGAAAAAAGCCGTGGAATTTGAGAAAGGTAAGCGGGAAGATAGTCGATACGGCCTTCAAAAGCCGCCTTGCGCATCGCCTTGCTGATAAAAAATAATTTCAGGGAGAATCGCTGCAGAAAATCTGGATCGCCAACATAGTCCGCCAGGGTCGAGGACAGCATCTGATAAAACATGATGTCCTGCATCTGCGGATTTTGGACCATGGCCCTGATGAGGTGCTGTGGCTCACCGCAACCCGTACCGATAAAAACCCGGCTTCCGCGCTTGATCTTGGATACGGCCGCCTCCGCCGTTAACAGCTTATCCGGGCAGCAATCGTTGAGGTCCATTAGAATCTCTCCTTGAAACAAAGTGTGTTGGGGCGTCTATTCCACCCCAAATCAACCCGTTAGTCAAGGTGCATCCTCTCGTAGAAATGGCACGACGGCCGGCCCGGCCCGATTTGGGTAGGCCCAACAACCCAAAATGTTTTCAGGGCGCTTCCGATACCCTTCTCAGGATAAAACCCGATGACTTTAGCTGGGTGCCGTAAATCAATAACCAGCCGATTCAATACTATTTTTATGGTTGACAATTAGGAAATCTGTGGTATTATTTTAAAGTTTTTGAGCAAGTTGACCGATATTCCTTCACTCACAGTCAGCGCGAGTGGAGGTTTTTTTTTAAGGCGGGCGCAGCGGGCCTTCGGCGAGGTCTTTTGTATCTGCCGTCGCCATCCGTGCCAACAATCAGTTGAGGTCAGATAATGCAAAAGGATACTAACAAGGTCAGGAACATCGGCATCAGTGCCCATATTGATTCCGGGAAAACCACGCTTACGGAACGCATCCTTTTCTATACCCAGCGCATCCATGCGATTCACGACGTCAAGGGCAAAGACGGCGTCGGTGCCACCATGGACTCCATGGAGTTGGAAAAAGAGCGCGGCATCACGATTGCGTCGGCCGCAACGTACTGTGAATGGCAGGGGCACGAAATCAATATTATCGATACCCCCGGACACGTTGATTTTACCATTGAGGTCGAACGCTCTCTGCGCGTGCTGGACAGCGGCATTCTGGTGCTGTGTTCCGTCGGCGGGGTGCAATCGCAGTCCATCACCGTGGACCAGCAGATGAAACGCTACAAGGTCCCGTGCATCGCTTTCATCAATAAATGCGACCGTAGCGGCGCCAATCCCTTCCGGGTCATCGATCAACTGCGGGATAAACTCGGTCACAATGCGGTGGCCCTGCAGATTCCGATCGGGCTGGAAGCCGAATTCGACGGTGTGGTGGACCTGATTCGAATGCAGGCCGTCTATTTTGACGGCGATAACGGCGAAACCGTGCGGATCGAAGCCATTCCGGAGGCCATCCGGCCAGAAGCCGAGCAACGCCGCGAAGAACTGATCGATGCCGCCACCATGTTTTCCGACGAACTGACCGAAGCGGTACTGGAAGAAAAGGACCTTCCGGAAGAATTGATCGCCACGGCCCTGCGTACAGGCGTGCTGAAGCGCGAGATCACCCCCGTTTTGATGGGATCGGCTTATAAGAACAAAGGGGTTCAATTGCTGTTGGACGCCGTCAGCAGTTATCTGCCCTCCCCGGACGAAGTCGAAAACGTGGCTCTGGACGCAGAAAACGATGAAACCCCGGTAATCCTCACCGGTCGGAGCGACGATCCGCTTGTGGCGCTGGCCTTTAAGCTTGAAGACGGGCAGTACGGCCAGTTGACTTATATTCGGGTTTACCAGGGCCACCTGGCCAAAGGCGATACCGTCATTAACGTACGACGCGGCAAGAAGCTCAAAATTGGCCGGGTGGTCCGCATGCATGCCGATCAGATGGAGGACATCGAGGCCGTTTCGGCCGGTTATATCGGTGCGCTCTTTGGCGTTGACTGTGCTTCGGGCGACACTTTCGTGGCGCCCCGACTCAATCTCACCATGACGTCGATGTTTGTACCCGAACCGGTCATTTCGCTGGCCATCAATCCCATTGATCATAAGGCCGAAATCAATATGTCCAAAGCCCTGAACCGCTTCACCAAGGAAGATCCGACTTTCAAAACCCACGTCAGCCAGGAAACGGGCGACACTATCATCTCCGGCATGGTGGAGGTGCATCTGGAAGTTTATATCGAACGGATGAAGCGCGAATACAGCGCCGATGTCGAAACCGGGCAACCGCGCGTGGCCTACCGCGAAACCATCACGGCCCCGGCCGAATTCGATTATATCCATAAAAAGCAAACCGGCGGCGCCGGTCAGTACGGGCGGGTCGCCGGTCGTCTGGAGCCCCTGCCGGATGAAGAGTTTGTCTTCGAAAACACGATCAGGGGCGGCGCCATTCCCACCCAGTTTATTCCCTCCTGTGAAAAGGGATTCCGCCAATGCCTGGCCAAGGGACCCAAAATGGCGTTTCCGGTCACCGGTGTCAAAGCGATCATCACCGACGGGGCTTCGCACGCCGTCGATTCTTCGGACAAAGCTTTCCAGGCCGCCGCCCGCGGGGCCTTTCGGGAGGCTTATGCCAGAGCCAAACCGGTGGTTCAGGAACCGATTATGAAGGTTGTGGTTGAAACCCCCACCGAATTTCAGGGGGCGGTCATGGGTTCCCTCAATCAGCGGCGCGGGATGATCGTCGGCTCCCAAGATGAGGGGGTCATGACGGTTATCGAGACTCAGGTGCCGCTGGCGGAGATGTTCGGCTATTCAACGGTATTGCGCTCCCTTACCCAGGGGAAAGCCCAATTCACGATGGAGTTTGGCACCTATCGCCAGGTGCCTCTGTCGGTAGCGGAAGATATTGCCAAGAAATACAGTGCTGACAAAAAGAAGGTCGCCTGATTGAATACCTTGGCGGCATGGGCGGTGCGTGGAGGGCGCTCCGGCACGAGGCGCCACCCATTGCCTGAGGACTGTTTTTGACCATAAAAATGTCGATGTTATCCAAAATCCAACCGCAGGACCGGTATAAGGCAGCCTCGGACAGTACACCGGAGCCCCCCCGGTCGCGACGGCCGCCGCCCACCTGCTGTTCAATATTATAAATCTCAAGCAGGGAAAACATT